>NZ_JASJOJ010000010.1:0-104778 GCF_038519165.1 Photobacterium sp. SP02 | reverse complement strand
TGTCGTCCAGGGCCCATACCCTGGCCTGCACCCACTACGTTACCTAAAATCACTTCGTCGATTTTAGCGGGGTCAACATTTGCCTGAGCGATGGCACCTTTGATAGCAACAGCTGCGAGTTGCGCTGGCGAGACTGATTTCAGTGCGCCATTAAAGCTGCCGATTGGCGTACGTTTGGCTGCAACAATATAAACTTTGGTCATGTGTCGAGTGTCCTTACTTCTAAATTAGTGCATGTATAAGCCGCCATTTACCGAGAGGGTCTCTCCGGTAATATAGGCTGCAGCATCACTGGCCAGGAAGTTCACTGATGCTGATATTTCATTGGGTTGCGCCAGACGCTTCATTGGAATTTCAGCTTTAATCGCGTCCAGCACTTCTGGCTTAATCGCTTCAACCATAGGTGTACCCGTGTAACCCGGTGCAATCGCATTTACAGTAACACCGTAACGTGCGCCTTCTGCAGCCAGTGCTTTGGTGAAACCAATCATGCCAGCCTTGGCCGCTGAGTAGTTTGCCTGGCCGAACTGTCCTTTCAGGCCGTTAACAGAAGAAATATTGATGATTCTGCCAAAACCGCTATCACACATTGCAGCAAACAAAGGATGAGTAACGTTAAACAGGCTATCCAGATTAGTGGACATCACCTCTTTCCATTGCTGGACGGTCATACGTTTAAACGTACTATCACGGGTAATCCCTGCATTGTTAACCAGCACATCAATCTTACCCTCTTCTTTTAAAAGAGTAGTCAGTGCCTCTTCACAATATGCAGCATCCGTAACATCCAGAGGGAATAAGCGAACTTGAGAATCAGAGTAGTTGTTTTCAGCAAACCACTCTTTGGCTTTATCTTCACCTGTTGGGAAATATGTGGCAATAACACGATAACCTGCATCTACCAAACCCTGAGTAATTGCAGAACCAATACCACCTTTAGCGCCAGTTACTAATGCTACCTTTGTCATTTACCAGACTCCTTTCCATCCGTTGCCAATACAAAAACCGCATCTCGCTGATGGCTGGTTTTGTACTTTTTCTGAAGAGAACCTGCTGCTGTACATCTGAACCAGACCTGTTCCCTGCACCACGATTACGCAGCGTATCCACCCCACAAGTCACTTGTGTGAAGTTTACATTGCACAATTATTATAAGAACACATGCACATATAGATATCAACACAGGGAATTCATCCTCTCCATGAAATCCCTATATGGAATCAACTCAATAACAATTAATCGATTACATAATAAGTTCGATTTGTTAACGGAATATTTCAATGCATGAGGGATGCCAAGTTTACAAAATGCTATGAATCAAGCCATTTCACGCTTCAGGATTGATTTTTTTGCCGCAAAACTCGATTCATCGCACTCTAATGGTGCAGGGTTGCACCATTTTTCATCTGGTACATAAATAAGTTTCGGAAAAGTGATTTTTGATGACCAAGCAAATAAATGAAGCATTACTGCAACAAAAAAAACACATCTGACCTCACGAAAAAATAGTTTTAAGTGATTCATTCTTTTTGTCCTGTTTTTCATTTTTTATCTGATTAGTGACAAAAATCACCTTGCAATGTAAAAAAGGGAAATAACATTTATCATTTGCTTGATACTTGTTGTGAACTTCACTGGCGGAACAAAGTCGAATACCAATAACGTCATTCTTTTTAATACGTTATTGGTGTATACAACACGCTTCTGAGCGTGCAGGAAAAACAGTCGCTCCAAGGGATAAAAAACACATGCTTGCAAAGACCTTCCAACAACTCGATCACTACTTACAACAACAGGTCATCGGCCAGGCCGAAATGGTGCAACAATTACTGATTGCACTATTAGCAGACGGACATATCCTCGTAGAAGGCCCTCCGGGGCTGGCCAAAACTCGTGCGGTCAAAACCCTTGCCGAATGCATCGAAGGCGATTTTCATCGTATCCAGTTCACGCCGGATCTCCTGCCCGCAGACTTGACAGGCACCGATATTTTCCGCCCCGAAACCGGCGAATTCGTGTTCCAGCCCGGTCCTATCTTTAACTCGCTGTTACTGGCCGATGAGATAAACCGCGCCCCGGCAAAAGTACAGGCCGCGATGCTTGAAGCTATGGCCGAAAAGCAAATCACCGCAGGCAGGAATACCTATCCTCTGCCAGCATTATTTCTGGTGATGGCGACACAAAACCCCATTGAGCAGGAAGGGACTTATCCGTTGCCGGAAGCCCAGCTGGACCGTTTTTTACTGCAACTGAACGTTGATTATCCCAATGCCGACAGTGAGCTTGCTATTTTACGGCTGAACCGCGGCGAAGCACTGGAAGACAATATCCCCAAGCCTTCTGAAGCCGTGCACATCAGTCAGGCTGATATCTTCAGTGCCCGCAAAGAAGTACTGCAGATCCATATGGCCGAAGATATTGAACACTATATTATCCGCCTCATCATGGCGACACGCGAACCAAAGCGTTACAGCGATGAGCTGGCAGCCTGGCTGCAATTGGGGGTCAGTCCAAGGGCAACGCTGGCGCTTGATCGCTGCGCACGGGCATACGCCTGGTTAAGTGGTCGGGATTTTGTTACGCCGGACGATGTGCAGCGCATGGCTTATCCCGTGCTGAGACACAGGTTACTGCTCAGCTATGAAGCACAAGCTGAAGGCATCACCCCGGACAGCATCATTCATTCACTGATTCAGCAGGTAACCAGTGCATGATAAAAGCAACGGCGAAAACACCCCCTCTGCTGCCACCACACAGTAACGGGTATGAATTGTGCCTTGCCGAGCTGTTACAGTACAAAAATCAGTCCGTTAAGTGGCTCCCTCCAGCTCGCAGCGTGTGGTCTCAACTCAATGGACAACATCAAAGCCGGCAAAAAGGCCGGGGCATGAATTTCACTGAAGTGCGCCCCTATCAGGCCGGTGATGACATTCGTGCGATAGACTGGCGCGTCACAGCCCGGACAGGAAAGACCCATACCAAATTGTTCAGCGAAGAACGCGAACAGCCTGTGATGTTACTGATTGATTTCAGTCAGAGTATGCGCTTTGGCAGCCAGCTGTTGCTGAAATCGGTACAGGCTGCTCACTTTGCCAGTCTGCTTAGCTGGCTGGCCGTGCAGCAGCAGGATCGCATTGGTGCACTGGTGTACAACGGATACAGGTTAAGTGAGTGCAAACCGACGGCTCGTCAGCAAGGTCCGCTGGCGGTTATCAATGCCATGATCAACATGCATCAGCCAGACCCGACAGCCTCTGCGGATAACAGGCTGACGTTTTCTGATGTGCTGCGCCACATGCACCACTTATGCCCTAAAGGCAGTGAAATTGTCATTCTGAGTGATTTCTATGCTTTACAGGCCAGTGATAAAAAGCGGCTCAGTCAGTTACGAAGCCATAACCGATTGCAGTTTGTGCACCTGTTTGATCCTCTTGAGCTGGGTGACACGGGTTATCGCGGCCGTGAATTCGTCACTGACAGCCAGCAGTCAGCCTGGATTAACTTTGGCGCCCAGCGAACCCGGGAGCAAATGGCACAGCAATTTTCCCGTCACCTGCAGAACCTGACAGAGCTGGCTTCATCACTGGCAATACCTCTGCATGCTGTTTCTGCTGGCATTCCGTTATTGAAACAAATCGGGAGCACTCAAGCGCCTCATCCAGCGTCTGAGCCTTCCATACAGAACAAGATGTAACTTTTATGGCACAAACACATACGCATCCATTGCAGCTGGCCGATCTCCATTTGCCAGCTTTGCCGGATCCCTGGCCTCTGGCCTGGGGATGGTGGGCAAGCGCTTTGCTTATCATTATCCTGCTTGCCCTGCTGTATTTGGTCGTGAATCATCTCAAGGCCAGACGCAGCTTAAAAGCAGGTAAAAAACAGGCATTAGCACAACTGAAACGCGCTCAATCGGTGTCAGAAATGAACACCTTACTCAGACAGGCCGCGCTCACCTACTTTCCCCGTGAGCAGGTGGCGGGGCTGAGTGGCCATCACTGGATGGCATTTTTAGATCATCAGTTACCTGAACAACACCGGGGATTTGTGTCGCTGAATAATGCATGGACACAGGCCCTGTATGCCTCAGAAATCGGGGATGACATTGGCGGTGCCTGCCGGCATCAGGCTGAGATCTGGTTAAGGCATGCCCTTCCGCCCCGTTTCCCTCAACATACCCCAGCGATGAAAGGGGATGCAGCAAAAGGGGACAGGCATGTTTGAATTTGTATGGTGGTGGGCGCTCGTATTGCTTCCTCTGCCCTGGTTTATCTACCGCTTTACCAGGCCGGTGCAACCCGTGGCAGCCATCACGTTGCCGGTACTGCCGGAAAATCTGGTCAAAAAGCCGGTTCGACGCTGGCAAAGCATTCTGGCTCTGCTGTGCTGGATCAGCTTGTTAGGGGCACTCGCCAGGCCGGTCTGGTTTGGTGATCCGGTTCAGATACAACCTGAGCACAGAGACATGTTACTGGCGGTCGATTTATCCGGTTCAATGTCGATTGAAGATATGGTTGATGGTCAGGGTAACACTGTCGATCGCCTCACTGCGGTAAAACAGGTAGTCACCGACTTCATCAGCAAACGCCAGGGTGACAGGCTGGGTTTGGTACTGTTCGCCAATCATGCCTACCTGCAAACACCATTGACCTTCGATCTCAACACGGTAAAGCAGCAATTAGCCAGAACTGTGCTCGGACTGATCGGGCAAAGCACCGCCATTGGTGAAGGACTGGGCATCGCGGCGAAAAGCTTTATCAACAGTGACGCCGAGCAACGCGTGATTATCCTGCTCAGTGACGGTGCCAACACTTCCGGTGTGATCAACCCGATGGAAGCGGCAAAGCTGGCCGCTGAAAATAAGGTCAGGATATACACAGTCGGCATAGGCGCCGAGGAAATGGTGCAGCGCAGTTTCTTTGGTGATCGTATGGTTAACCCCTCGCAGGATTTGGACGAGCATGCGCTAACCCAAATCGCAGCCCTCACTGATGGTCAGTATTTCAGGGCAAGGAATCCGCAGGAATTAGCCAGCATTTACCAGTCAATCAACGATCTGGAACCTGTATCAACCGCTCAGCAAACCTGGCGGCCAAGAGAAGAATTGTTTCGTTTCCCGCTGGCAGGGGCATTGCTCTTCAGCGTCCTGCTGGCAATCCGTTGGAGGCGATATGGCTGATTTTACTTTCTTACATCCGTCTTGGTTACTGGCATTGATTCCGTTAGCCGTCCTTTTGCCCTGGCTGGCTCAACGCCGTGCACAGTCCGGGCTGATTGCTGCGCACCTTCAACCCGACAATAAACCCTCCTCTCAGCGAGTCCGCGCGCTATCGCTTCTGCTCCTCAGCATAGGATGGATACTGGCGGTGGTTGCAATGGCCGGCCCCAGTTGGCAAAAACAAATGTTGCCCGCCTCTAACCTGAGCGGCGCCAGAGTGATTATCATGGATATGTCGAACTCCATGTACGCGACCGATCTGCCCCCTAACCGTCTGACCCAGGCCCGCTACAAAGCTATGGATCTTCTTCCTCACTGGCAGGAAGGCAGCACAGGCCTGATAGCCTATGCCGGAGATGGCTACATCATCAGCCCGCTGACTGCAGACAGTGCGACATTGAGTAACCTGATCCCGGGATTATCACCTGCTATTTTTCCTATTCAGGGCAGTAACGCTGCCGCAGGTGTGAAAGCCGCCATCGATCTGCTCAGACAAGCCGGGCACCCTCAGGGAGATCTGATCTTGATCACTGACGGACTCAGTGAGAAAGAAGCCATGCAAACTGACCAGTTGCTGCAAGACAATCAATACCGCTTGTCCATTCTGGCTGTCGCTACCCCGCAAGGTGCCCCGGTCACCATGCCAGACGGCCGGCTGTTACAAGACCATCAAGGCAACACTGTTTTGAGCAAAATGCATCCCCGGCGGCTCGAAACACTGGCAGCCAGCCATGGTGGCATCATGGTGAGATGGCGGGGGAATGATCAGGATATTCTGGCTCTTATTGAGGCTACGTCTCATCTCACAGCGCAGTCTGAACAAACTGAAGACAAGACCATTGAGGAAAAACTCAATGGTGGATTCTGGCTGTTGATCCCGCTGATCCTGCTCTTTCTGCCCGCTTGCCGCAAAGGCATCGCCTTTTCCTGTTTACTGATCGTTTTCCTGCCGGTTGAGAAAAGCGTTGCCTCTCCCTGGCTGAATCAGGATCAGGATGCTTACCAACACTATCAGCAACAGGACTACCAGGCAGCGGCGAATCTGTTCCAGTCCCCCGCCTGGCAAGGCGCGGCCAAGTATCAGGCGGGCGATTATGAAGGCGCAATCGAATCCCTGTCAGGTTTAACTGACCCGGCCTCTCGCTACAACCTGGCCAATGCGTACGCACAAGCCGGCCAGCTGGACAAGGCCCGCGATATCTATCAGGACTTGCTGAACGCAGATCCGGATAACACAGATGCAAAAACCAATCTGGATATCGTCGAACAGCAGCTCAGCCAGCAACAAGCGAACCAGCAAGGTCAGCAAGGTCAGCAAGGTCAGCAAGGTCAAGGCTCGCCGTCCGGACAACAAGCTGGCAACTCATCCCGTGACAATCATGAAGGATCTGCTTCAGGGCAGCAGCCATACAGCCAGCAAAATGGTCAAACTGGCCAGTCTGACAACGCCAGTCAGTCTGACCAGACAGCTTCTGCGTCTGCTGGCGATGCGCAGCAAGAAAGGCAATCACGGCAAGATGAACAAAGCCAGCAGGCATCGGGTCATAATAATGACAGTGCCGGAAAACCATCCTCTTCTTCGCCAGGCAGTCAGCAGTCAACACAAGCGGGAAATCCAGTCCAGGCCGGTTCAGATCCAAGCTCAGCCAATTCCGCTGGCAATGACGGTCAGTCGCGCATGTCGCCTGCTGGTCAACAGGCCAAGCCAAACGCTGAGAAAAGCGAGCAGCCAATAGCCGGTAATAATGAAGACGGTGACGATGAAGACAGTGGCGGTGAAACCAGTGGCCTGAGTGCAAGCCATCCGACATTAAAAAAACTGGAGCAGATACCAGACAGCACCCGGGAATTGCTCAGGGCTCAGATCATTCTCCAGGCGAGAGAAAAACCAGCCCCGGACGCACCTGAAAATCGTTGGTAGCCACAGACAGTTACAGAAGCAAGGACTCACAATGCATTCTAAGTATGTTACTTTTCTTTCCGCCTTTTGCCGGACAAAGCTCTGGTTAAGTGTCGTGCTGCTGATTGGCAGCCTGCTCTCTTATTCGGCGTATGCCGCCCAGGTTGTGGCCACTGTGTCATCCAACCAGGTTGGAGTGAATGAGATCTTTGAGCTGACGGTCAGCATAGATGACAATGTCAGCGCCAGTGCCCTTGACTTATCGCCACTCAACAATGATTTCATTGTCGGCACGACCAGCACCCGTTCCATGAACCGTTTTATTAACGGTGCAGTGTCGAGACAAACCCAGTGGCAAGTGTCGCTTGCTGCCAAAGCCAAAGGTGATTTCACCATTCCGGCCTTTCGTATTGGCGCGTCTGCGTCAGATCCTATCCGGATTCAGGTCAGTGAGCGTTCAGATGCTGCCGCTTCCACTACCGATCTTGCGATTGAGGTCAGCGGGCGTATGGACAAAAGCCGTCTGTATGTCGGAGAAAGTCAGATCTACATGGTACAAATCAAGCTCGGAGAACAGCTGGAAAAAGCCAGTTTAATCGCCCCTCAGGGCGAAGGACTGGAGGTGGTTCAGGTGGGTGATGATCATCAGGCAGACACCGTACTGAATGGCAGACGCTACACCATCATTAACCGTAAGTACCGAGTCACAGCAACCAAGCCGGGGGATATCACCCTTCAGGGCGCGAAACTCACTGGCACTGCCTTCAAAAGTGACCGCAGCCGGCGTTTTGGCATGCGGATCCCCGTCAATATTCAGGCCGAGCCGATGCCGTTGGCTGTCCTTGCTGAGCCTGATGACTATAAAGGACTGTGGCTGCCAACCGCGGATCTGCAACTGGAGCAGATCTGGAACAAGGATGAAGCAAACATTAAAGTGGGTGAACCGGTTTCTCGCACCCTGACACTAAAAATGAAAGGTACACCACAAAGTAACCTGCCGGATTTATCCCTGACCTACCCTGACTCAGTCCGGGTATACAGCGAAAAGCCCGTTTACAAACAAGAGAACGATTACAGTGTCATGACGCTGAAACAGGTCATCATACCCCGCCGGAGCGGAACGATTACCCTGCCTGCTCTGACAGTGAACTGGTGGAATACCGACAAAGGAGAGAAAGTCATCAGCCAGGTTGAAGGTAAAGTGCTGCAGGTTCAGCCAGATGCCACAGCCAGTGTTCCCGGTGCCACGCGTCCACCGGATGAACACAGTGACAGTGCCTCACAGACCGGGGGCAGTCATCCGCAGGCTAACAATGACAATCCTGCTACTGTGAACCAGCTGGCTCAGGGCGCTTCTGCCTGGTGGCCCTGGTTGACGCTGGTCGTTACCCTTCTCTGGCTTATTACTCTGATGATGTGGTGGCGGAGCCGAAAACAGTCTCCACTGACCACAGAGCCCGTCAGTTCAACCTCTGACAATAACAGCATCACTGATAAGCTGATCGCGGCGGTGACAGCATGTCAGCCCATGCAGGTGCAAACCTACTACAATGCCTGGGATAAATCGCACCTGACGGCGGAACACCGGCAGCAACTGGATCAGGCGGTTAGCGCCATGATGGCGGCCCATTACAGTGAGTCTCCGCAAACGTGGGACAAGAGTGATCTGCTGGCTCTGCTGCAACGCCAGCAGAAAAGCCGTAAAAAGGCGCAAACGGCCAATGGACTGGAGCCTCTGGTGCCAGAGATACCGGCGGCAGACCGGAAATGACTCAGCTGATCCGTTAAGATGCCTGCTCTCAGAGCACGAGTTTCATCCATCCCTGCACGGTTGTGGTGAGCCGCGACTGAAAGATTGGGTGATAGTTAATCCTGCCTTCGGGCAGGATTTTTTATTTGTTCAGCATCCATGGCCCAGTGCAAGGTGCGATGGACACCTCCAAGAGCGGAATAAAAGCGGGTCAATGTCGTCAGAAGCAGATAAATGTTAGTGATAAACCGCTCACAAATATCAGCGTTCAGTAACGTTAAAAATGTGTAACCTAAAAGTTTCTAAAAAGAGTAGTGGAAATCGTTCGATTATCCTGTTAAAAAACCTCCCGCAAACAACATAAAACGCTTCCACACCAACTCAAAACATTCAGGATGTAGTATGAGTCAACCACAACCATTCCTAGCTAAAATTGCCAATGGCAGTCTGGTTATCCAGATCCTTATTGGTATCGTGGCAGGTATCGTCCTAGCCGCTGTCTCAACTGATGCCGCACTGAAAGTCGGTTTCCTGGGCAGCCTGTTCGTCAGTGCTCTGAAAGCTGTAGCTCCTGTGCTGGTGTTCATTCTGGTTGCATCTTCGATTGCAAATCAGAAAAAAGGCGCGCATACCAACATGAAGCCCGTCATTATGCTGTACCTGTTCGGTACACTGATGGCCGCCTTAACTGCCGTTACCATGAGTTTCCTTTTCCCGACTACTTTGACTCTGGACGCAGGTACTGCAAATCAGGCCGCGCCTGAAGGTATTGCAGAAGTACTGAATACTCTGCTGTTCAAAGTTGTTGATAACCCAATCAACGCGCTGCTGACCGGCAACTACATTGGTATTCTGGCATGGGCTGTGGGTCTGGGCTTTGCTCTGCATTCTGCATCCGATGCGACCAAACAAGTGTTCCACGACATGTCTAACGGCGTCACACTGATCGTTCGTTTTGTTATCCGTCTGGCACCTATCGGTATCTTCGGTTTAGTATCACAAACCTTCGCTGAGACTGGCTTCTCTGCGTTGACCAGCTATGCGCACCTGCTGGCCGTGCTGCTTGGTTCAATGGCGATTATTGCCTTTGTGGTTAACCCGGCTATCGTGTACTACAAAACTAAGCAGAACCCATTCCCTCTGGTGCTGAAGTGTATCCGTGAAAGTGGTATCACTGCCTTCTTTACCCGTAGTTCAGCGGCAAACATCCCGGTGAACATGCAACTGTGTAAAGATCTGGATCTGCACGAAGATACCTACTCAGTATCGATTCCTCTGGGCGCGACCATCAACATGGCGGGTGCAGCGATTACCATCACTGTGCTGACTCTGGCTGCTGTCCATACGCTGGGTATTCAGGTTGATCTGGGTACTGCCCTGCTGTTGAGCGTCGTGGCTGCCGTGTCTGCATGTGGTGCATCCGGTGTTGCCGGTGGTTCTCTGCTGCTGATTCCATTGGCTTGCAGCCTGTTCGGTGTATCCAACGAAGTTGCGATGCAGGTTGTTGCTATCGGTTTCATCATCGGTGTAATTCAGGATTCTGCTGAAACGGCTCTGAACAGCTCTACTGACGTTATCTTCACTGCGGCTGCATGCCGTGCTGCCGAAGCGCAAGAAGCTGCTAATCCAGTTAAAGCCTGAGCATAACGCTTAACGCTTAACGCTTTTTCTGAGCACCTGACATGAGCAACTAACAACAATGGCGACCGTTAAGGTCGCCATTGTTGTATTAATGACTGAAAAATCATTGCGATACAAATCAGTTTTGTAATGTCTCCAGTTGCTTGTCTAAGGCATCTTTGGCATCAGCGGCTTGGTCGCCCATATCCTCAAGCATATCCTGTGCCTCCTCCATCGGACGTGCATTGATCACATCTTCAATCTGATCTTTATAGGTCACTCCGATATAAATCCCCAGGCCCACCAGGGCAATCACAATGTATTTCAGCATAGCTATCTCACTGTTATTTGTATTTATTCACAAGCAGTATACCGCCAGAGCAAACTCTAAGCTTGCCACTTCGCTCCCAGAAAACAAGACCGAAGCCCATATAAGCGCCCAACTATGACCTACAGCTGACAATCGATTAAGGTCACTGTCAGTGCATTTCACGCTTCTGATGCGGGGTCAATGAAGCCAAAATTCTGAATCCTGACTCAATATTGTGCACCTGCTCATCAGCTTGCACCACAAATGGACAGGTCTGCATTACTTTCTCTACACGCGTTCCTCTCTGTCAGGGTAACTTATTGTTTTTTATTTACTCTTTTGATTTTTATCTGAAGACGTTTTTCTGGCCTGCCCCTTGCTTCTGTCAGTGACAACACTAAAAAGGAGCAAACATAATGGATAAAAAAGCAGTGACACTGAAATGGGCAGCACTTGCCGCCTCAATGGCTTTATCTTTCAATACGTTAGCCGCAGACGGCACCATTAAAGTCGGTATCCTTCATTCTCTCTCCGGCACCATGGCGATCAGTGAAACCACTCTCAAAGACACTATGCTGATGCTGATCGACGAGCAAAATAAAAAAGGCGGCGTGCTGGGTAAAAAGCTGGAGCCTGTTGTTGTCGATCCTGCTTCTAACTGGCCGCTGTTTGCTGAGAAAGCGCGCGAGCTGATCGAGAAAGACAAGGTGGATGTGGTGTTCGGCTGCTGGACATCTGTCTCTCGTAAATCTGTGCTGCCCGTTTTTGAAGAACTCGACAGCCTGCTGTTCTATCCGGTGCAGTACGAGGGAGAAGAATCGTCCAAGAACGTTTTCTACACAGGTGCGGCACCCAATCAGCAAGCCATTCCGGCTGTAGATTATCTGATGAACGAGATGGGCGTGAAACGCTGGGTGCTGGCCGGTACCGATTATGTCTATCCGCGTACCACGAATAAAATCCTGGCGGCTTACCTGAAAGATAAAGGGGTCGCCGACAGTGACATCATGATCAACTATACGCCGTTCGGTTATTCCGATTGGCAGTCAATCGTCTCTGATATCAAGAAATTTGGCGCAACGGGTAAGAAAACGGCCGTTGTCTCCACCATCAATGGCGATGCCAACGTTCCCTTCTATAAAGAACTCGCCGCTCAGGGGGTCGAAGCTTCAGACATTCCGGTGGTTGCCTTCTCCGTCGGTGAAGAAGAATTGTCCGGCATGGATACCTCGTCTCTGGTTGGCCACCTCGCCGCCTGGAACTACTTCATGAGTGTGGACACAGAGCAGAACAACGATTTTGTCGAAAAATGGCATAAGTTCATCAAAGATGACCAGCGTGTCACCAACGATCCGATGGAAGCCTCTTATCTGGGTTTCAACATGTGGGTGAAAGCGGTTGAAAAAGCCGGAACGACAGCTTCCGATGCGGTACAGGATGCCATCATTGGGGTGACTGTCCCGAATCTGACCGGCGGTTATGCCACCATGATGCCGAACCACCACATCACCAAACCTGTGCTGATTGGCGAGATCCAGGATGACGGCCAGTTCGTGACCGTATGGGAAACCAAAGACGAAGTGGCCGGTGATGCCTGGTCCGATTTTCTGCCCGGTTCAAAAGACTTGTTCGCCAGCTGGGAAAAACCCATGTCCTGCGGCAGCTTCAATGTTGTCTCAGGCAAATGTGCGGGTAGCAATCAATAACACCTTCCCGCGTCACTCCATCGTCCGGCCCGGATTGCCGGACGATTGGACCTGTTCCTGCACTCACGGACGACACTCATGACCAAACAGTTACTGTCTGGACTGCTGACTTTGCTCCAGACTTCCATCACTTATGTTCGGCAACTGCTGATGCTGTTGATCTGCTTACCTATAGTGGTTTCGACAGCTTACGCCAGCGCAGTCGACAGCTTCACTGATGTGGAAAGCAGCTTCGCCCAGCGCAATTTCGAGCGCAAAGCCGAAGCCATTGAATGGTTGATTGCCCAGCACCACCCGCAAACCAAAACCATTCTTGATGGCCTGCTCAATCGCGCCATTGCTTACCAGAAACACACTCACGCTCTGGTACTGTTACAGGATAATCAAAATGCGTTGCTGCTAAGCAGTAATAAGCCGGTGACGCTCGATAATCCGCGTGATTACAAAAAAGTGGCCATCAATAATGCGCTGCGCACTTTGATTCAACGACGGCTTTCCACACTCGATGTGAGCAGCACTGATCTGTCTGTCCGGTTAGCCGCAGTCAAGGCGCTGACAGGCAACACCGAACAGGACATCATTGAGGCACTTCGCCAGCAACTGAGCCAGGAAACCAGCCCAGAGATCAAAGCGGCCATAAATCTGGCGCTCAACATCGCCAGACTGGGCCAGTTCAGCCAGGCCACTGACAACGAGGCCGATGATAACCAGCTCAGCGGCGCCGCAGACAGCAAAGCAAGCCAGCTGGCTTTGATTCAGTCGCTGTCAGATGCCGCCCATCCTGCCGCGCAACGCGCTCTGGCTCAAGCTGAACCCCTGGCAAAGGATCCCGAGATTCGCAGCGCACTGACACGTGCGCTCAGCGCCTATGATCAGCGGCAACGCGTCTACAACGGTGTCGAAACCCTGTATTTCGGGTTGAGCATGGGGTCGGTGCTGGTGCTGGCCGGTATTGGTCTGGCCATCACTTTCGGGGTCATGGGGGTGATCAATATGGCCCATGGCGAGCTGATTATGCTGGGTGCATATACCACTTATGTGCTGCAACAACTCATGCCCCAGCATACGGCACTGGCCCTGATCCTTGCCATTCCGGCGGCTTTCTTGGTGTCGGGACTTGTCGGCGTCGCCATTGAGCGCAGCGTGATCCGCTTTCTGTACGGCCGCCCGTTGGAAACCCTGCTGGCCACATTCGGCATCAGCCTGATCCTGCAACAAGCCGTTCGCAGTATTTTCTCTCCGCTGAACCGCTCAGTGACGACGCCGGATTTCATGAGTGGGATGCTGGAAATCACCCCTATGCTCAGCCTGACCTGGAACCGACTGATCATCATAGGTTTCTGTATTCTGATCTTTACCCTGTTGCTGCTGGTGCTGAAAAAAACCTCGCTTGGCCTGCAGGTTCGCGCCGTCTCACAAAACAGAGGCATGGCCCGGGCAATGGGAGTCCGATCTGAATGGGTCGATGCCATGACATTCGGACTGGGATCCGGCGTTGCCGGTATCGCCGGGGTTGCACTTTCCCAGCTGACCAATGTCGGGCCGAACATGGGCCAGAGCTACATCATTGATTCCTTCATGGTGGTGGTATTTGGCGGTGTAGGCAACCTGTGGGGCACTTTGGTTGCCGGCCTGAGCCTGGGCATTTTCAACAAGATCCTCGAGCCCTGGGCCGGTGCCGTGCTGGCGAAAATCCTGGTGCTGGTTTTTATCATTCTGTTTATTCAAAAACGCCCGCGTGGCCTGTTCCCGCAACGCGGCAGAGCCGTTGAAGGATAAGAAAAGGATTCATTATGCTGACCTCCATACTCAGACAGGATCGCGGAGGACAGGTGTTGCTGACCCTGTTGTTTGCGGCCGCGATCATCGTGCCTGTCCTCAATCTTGCTGTCCCGCAGGGGCATCCGCTTCATTTGGAAACTTACACTGTCTCGTTGCTGGGCAAATACCTGTGTTACGCCTTACTGGCACTGGCTGTCGATCTCGTCTGGGGTTATCTGGGCATTCTCAGTCTGGGCCACGGTGCCTTCTTTGCCTTGGGTGGATACGCCATGGGTATGTACCTGATGCGCCAGATTGGTGATCGGGGAGTGTATGCCAACCCCGAACTGCCGGACTTCATGGTCTTCCTGAACTGGACAGAATTACCCTGGTTCTGGCACGGGTTCGATAACTTCTGGTTTACCTGCCTGATGATAGTGCTGATCCCCGGGGCATTAGCGTTTGTGTTTGGCTGGCTGGCCTTTCGCTCACGGGTATCTGGGGTGTATCTGTCTATCATGACACAGGCACTGACCTTTGCGCTGATGCTGGCTTTTTTCCGCAACGAGATGGGTTTTGGCGGCAATAATGGCCTGACGGATTTTAAAGACTTGCTTGGTGCCGACTTGCAGGCCGACACCACGCGAATGGCCCTGTTTGTTGCCAGTGTGCTGGCCCTGATCCTTGGCTATCTGGTTTGCCGCGCAGTCATCGCCAGCCGGTTAGGCTGTGTGGTGATCGCCATCCGCGATGCCGAAGCCCGCACGCGCTTCATCGGCTATAAAGTGGAGCATGTCAAACTGGCGATTTTTGTCTTGTCTGCGGTGCTGGCAGGCATTGCCGGTGCACTGTACGTACCGCAAATTAGCATCATCAACCCGGGAGAATTCGCC
The DNA here is from genome assembly GCF_038519165.1 of Photobacterium sp. SP02. Classification (NCBI taxonomy): domain Bacteria; kingdom Pseudomonadati; phylum Pseudomonadota; class Gammaproteobacteria; order Vibrionales; family Vibrionaceae; genus Photobacterium; species Photobacterium sp. SP02. The sequence goes on along the minus strand of NZ_JASJOJ010000010.1, from coordinate 89,620 downwards.
CCGCTGAACTCCATTGAAATCGTGGTGTGGGTCGCACTTGGTGGCCGTGCCACTTTGTATGGCGCCGTCATCGGTGCGGTACTGATCAACTATGCCAAAAGCTGGTTCACGGTGGAGTTCCCGGAAGTGTGGCTCTTTGCACTTGGCAGCCTGTTTGTCCTCGCCACCCTGTTTCTGCCCAAAGGCCTTGCCGGCCTGCTGCAACGTCGCGAGGTATCCGCATGACAACAGTCACCACTCTTCACCCGAATACAACGCCATCACGGCTGGACAAGCTGCTGACGCACAATCCGTTACAACCGCTCACCCGCCGTCATGAAGTCTTCGATTTCCTGAAACCTCAGCACCACCCGCTGATCGACACCCGACACAACATACTGCTGTACCTGGAAGGGGTTTCCGTCTCTTTCGATGGTTTTCAGGCCATCAAGGATCTCAACCTCTACATCAAAGAAGGTGAGCTGCGTTGCATCATAGGGCCAAACGGGGCCGGTAAAACCACCATGATGGACATCATTACCGGAAAAACGCGCCCTGACAGCGGCCAGGTCTGGCTTGGTTCGAACCTCAACCTGCTGGAGATGGATGAAGCTGAGATTGCCACTGCCGGTGTCGGCCGGAAATTCCAAAAACCCACCGTCTTTGAATGCCTGTCGGTCTGGACCAATCTGGAACTGGCCATGACAGGAACCAGAGGGGTCTGGCAGACCTTCAGAGCCCGGCTGTCTGGCGAACAAAAGGACAACATTGAACAGGTTTTGACACTGATTGGATTAACAGAGCAGTGCCAGATACTGTCGGGTAATTTATCTCACGGCCAGAAACAGTGGCTGGAAATCGGCATGCTGCTGATGCAGAAACCCAAACTGCTGCTGGTCGATGAGCCGGTAGCAGGCATGACGCATCAGGAAATGGACCGAACCGCCGAGCTGTTGCGCTCACTGGCCGGACAGCATTCTGTGGTGGTTGTCGAGCACGATATGGACTTCGTTCGCTCCATCGCCAGTACTGTGACCGTTCTCCATCAGGGGCATGTGCTGGCAGAAGGCAACATGGCAGATATTCAGAGCAACGACAAAGTCCGGGAAGTGTATTTAGGTCAGTAAGTATCTCACTGATCGTAAAAAGGAATCACTATGTTAGAAATACAAGGATTGAACCAGTTTTACGGTGAAAGCCATACCCTGTGGGATCTTGAACTGTCTGTCCCCGAAGGCCAGTGCACCGTGCTGATGGGGCGCAATGGCGTGGGCAAAACCACACTGCTGCAATGCATCATGGGCTTAATCAAAGCCCGCAGCGGGCAAATTACCTTTAACGGGCAGAATTTATTACCGCTGACAACCGAAGCCCGCCCGCGCTGCGGCCTGGGCTATGTGCCTCAGGGACGGCAAATCTTTCCCCTCCTGACTGTACAAGAAAATTTGCAGATTGGCCTGCCGGTTCGCCCGCGCGGTGACAGACGTATTCCCTCCTACATCTACGACCTGTTCCCGGTGTTAAAAGACATGCTGCACCGGCGGGGCGGCGATTTATCCGGCGGGCAGCAACAGCAGCTAGCGATCGCCCGGGCACTGGTGCTGGACCCGACATTACTCTTACTGGATGAACCCACCGAGGGCATACAGCCCAATATCGTACAAGAAATCGGTGACATCATCCGAAAGCTAAACCACGATCTCGGCCTGACTGTGCTGCTGGTGGAGCAAAAACTGCCTTTTGCACGTAAAGTCGGCGACCGTTTTTGTCTGCTGGATCGCGGACGAACAGTCGCCAGCGGAGAAATGGCCAACCTTTCTGAGGCTCACATCAAGGAGTACCTCACCGTATGACGCAGAGCGATCGGAAGGCAGCCCAACTTAAAGGGACAGGCACATTACCTCTAACGGGACAGACACTATTAGCAGCGGGCAATCCACACGAAAAACTAAAGGGACAGTCACTTCAGCCCTGTGAGCGCAGCAATCTAAACGGGACAGACACAAATAGAGGCTGGCTGGCAGAGATACAGCTGGGCTTTGCTGATCGCGGAGACAAAACCGTGCTCAGGCAACGAAGCCAGAAAGGACCGCTGGCGGTACAGCGGCCCCTTTATCCCGAAGGCCCGGTTTGTCACACCTATCTGCTTCACCCGCCCGGCGGTGTCGTCGGCGGTGATCAACTGACGATAACAGCGCACGTCAGCGAAGGTGCTCACGCATTGGTGACCACCCCCGGAGCAACGAAATTTTATCGCTCTGACGGCAAGCTGGCGCACCAGCGACAGATCCTCAGCGTGGCGTCGGGGGCACAATTAGAGTGGCTGCCTCAGGAAAACATCCACTTCCCCGGCGCGAAGGTCAAATTCAACACAGATATTCACATTGCACCAGGCGGGCGCTTTATCGGTTGGGAAATGCACTGTTTTGGACGCCCTGCACTGAATGAGTGCTTCGAAACAGGGCATATCGCAGGACACTGTCGGGTATTTCTGGGCGACCAGCTCGTGCTGGCCGAAGGGATGAACCTCAATGCCTCGCTGTCCCAGCCTGCTCGTGCCGCCAGCCTGCGCGATTTTCCGATGAATGCGACCCTGCTGATTGCCGGAGAAACCGACGAACTGCTCATTGTGGTACAGGATTTGCTAAATCAGCATCATGAGAGTGCAAATAAAAACAATCTGATAGCAGGTGTGACTCATATTGACGGTCTGCTTGCGGTTCGTGCACTGGCACAGGGCACAGAGCCTCTCTTACAACTTTTCACCCGTATCTGGCAGCACACACGTGCACATTGGTCTGGCACTTATCCCCTGCCACCCCGGATATGGGCAACCTGACGGACACAAGGCGCAGACATGGAATTAACACCCAGAGAAAAAGATAAGTTGCTGATTTTCACCGCGGCTCTGGTGGCTGAACGGCGTAAGGCCAAAGGCCTCAAGCTCAATTACCCCGAGGCTGTTGCGCTGATCAGTGCCGAAATTCTTGAAGGTGCCCGCGAAGGCAAAACAGTCGCCGAACTGATGGATTACGGACGCACGATTCTGACACAGGACGATGTCATGGACGGTGTCGCCACCATGATCCACGATGTGCAGATTGAAGCGACGTTTCCTGATGGCACCAAGCTGGTCACGGTTCACGAGCCCATCGTATAGCGACTTCTTAAAAGGACAGACACCGTAATGAGCAAGGAAATTAATAAGGACAGACACGCTAAACCTGCGCTGATCCCCGGTGAGCTGCGAACCGCCGCCGGCGACATCATTCTCAATCCTGGCCGTGAAACCTGTCAGGTGAGTGTGGCAAATCTCGGCGATCGCCCGGTGCAAATAGGTTCGCATTACCATTTCTGCGAGGCCAACGAATCGCTGCAGTTTGATCGTGAAAAGACCCGAGGCTTCCGGCTCAATATCGCAGCGGGCACCGCGGTCCGTTTCGAGCCGGGCCAGAGCCGCACGGTAGAGCTGGTCGCTTTTGCCGGAGACAGGAAAGTCTATGGCTTTCAGGGAAAGGTTATGGGATCGCTGGACCTGGCTAACAACAAGCCCACGGATGATAAGCAGGGAGAGCAATAATTATGGCAACCATGTCCAGACAGGCCTATGGGGAAATGTTTGGTCCGACAACGGGCGATAAACTTCGGCTGGCGGATACCGAGCTGTGGTTGGAAGTGGAAAAAGACTACACCGTTTATGGCGACGAAGTAAAATTTGGTGGCGGTAAAGTGATCCGGGACGGCATGGGCCAGAGTCAACGCCCTTCATTACACACCCCGGATCTGGTGATCACCAATGCCGTTATCCTCGATTATTGGGGCATCGTCAAAGCCGACGTGGCTGTCAAAAACGGCCGTATCAGTGCCATTGGTAAAGCAGGCAACCCGGATATCCAGCCGAATGTGGATATCATCATCGGCCCCGGCACTGAAATCATCGCCGGCGAGGGTCAGATACTGACAGCCGGCGGTATTGATGCTCACATCCATTTCATCTGCCCCCAGCAAATTGAGGAAGCGCTGATGTCGGGCATCACCACTATGATTGGCGGTGGTACCGGACCGGCGACCGGCACCAATGCGACGACCTGCACGCCGGGGCCGTGGAATATTCACCGCATGCTGGAATCGCTGGATAGCTTTCCGATGAATTTCGGTTTGTTAGGTAAAGGCAATGCCAGCCTGCCGGACGCATTGTACGAACAGGTCGCCGCCGGTGTCATTGGCCTGAAACTGCACGAAGATTGGGGAACTACGCCTGCATCCATTGACTGCTGCCTGAGCGTCGCTGAGAACACCGATATCCAGGTTGCCATCCACACCGACACGCTGAACGAATCCGGTTTTGTGGAGTCAACCCTGGCTGCGATCGGCGATCGTGTGATTCATACTTATCACACAGAAGGGGCTGGGGGTGGCCATGCGCCGGACATTATCCGTGCCGCAGGGATCGCCAATGTGCTGCCATCGTCGACCAATCCGACCCGGCCGTACACTATCAATACCGTGGATGAACACCTTGATATGCTGATGGTATGTCATCATCTGAATCCCTCGATTGCCGAAGATGTGGCTTTCGCCGAGTCCCGGATACGCCGCGAGACCATTGCCGCTGAAGACATACTGCATGATTTGGGGGCTTTCTCGATGATTTCTTCAGATTCACAGGCCATGGGCCGTGTTGGCGAAGTGATCACTCGCACCTGGCAGACGGCACACAAAATGAAAGTGCAGCGGGGCAGCTTGAAAGAAGACCCGTCACATCATGATAATTTCCGCCTTAAGCGTTATATCGCCAAGTACACCATTAACCCGGCGATAACCCATGGGATCAGCCACGAAGTCGGCTCGGTCGAACCCGGTAAACTGGCTGATCTGGTGCTGTGGAAACCGGCCTTTTTTGGCGTCAAACCCAGTGCCATCATCAAAGGCGGCATGATAGCGGCAGCACCTATGGGCGATCCGAATGCTTCGATCCCGACACCGCAGCCCGTGCATTACCGCCCTATGTTCGGCAGCTTTGGCAAAGCCAGCCAGCAGACTTCTATGCTGTTTCTGTCTCAGCTGGCCTACAAGGAAGGTGTGGCCCATTCTCTGGGGCTGCAAAGCCGAATCGGCGTCGTGAAGGGTTGCCGTACCATCCGTAAGTCAGACATGAAACTCAACGACTGGCTGCCCAATATTGAAGTGGACTCGCAAACCTATCAGGTTCGTGCCGATGGCGAACTTTTGATCTGCGAGCCGGCCACTGAACTGCCTATGGCACAGCGTTATTTCTTATTCTAATCAAAACAGCAGGATGCAATTATGATTGAGTTAACCCGCTTTATTCCCGCCGCGGAACGCACAGACAATGCGAGCAATGCCACCTTAAGCCTGCCTATCGATTCTCGTATAAAAAGCCGGTTGAAAGTCACTCTGGATGATGGTCGTGCCGCCGGGCTTTTTCTGCCGCGCGGCTACATTCTGCGCGACGGTGATCTGCTCACAAACGACGAAGGTATTGCAGTGACTGTCCTGGCAGCGCCAGAGTCTGTCTCCAGCGTCTACTGCGACGATTCACACCTACTGGCCCGCCTGTGTTATCACCTTGGCAACCGCCATGTGCCTTTACAGATTCATGCGAACTGGCTGCGTTATCAGCATGATCATGTGCTCGATGACATGGTGCATGGCCTTGGCGGGACAGTCACTGTAGAACAGGCGCCGTTTGAGCCCGAATCCGGGGCATATGGCGGCCAGCAAGGTGGCGGACACAGCCATCACCACCATCATGAGCACGAGCATTAAGCCCGGATCACACCTGTTTTTCCACCATAGAATGACTTTAACAAGAAAAGGAACTTCACATGCACCAAGGTTCAAATAAACAACGTATTGCCTTTATCGGGACAGGCATTTTACTGTCAGCGCCGGCCTTTGCCCACGTCGGTCATGGCCAGGAAGCCGGCACCATCATCAATTCTTTTATGGCTGGCGTAACTCACCCACTGACCGGCCTTGATCACCTGGCCATGCTATTGGGGGTGGGTTTCCTGTCAGCGCAGACCCCGGGGCTGAAAAAGCAGATGTCCCTCATGGTCAGCGCACTGGCCAGCATTCTGCTTGGCCTGGCGTTTGGTGCGATCACCGGCGGTTTCAGTGGTATGGAAACCCTGATTCTGGGTTCAGTATTTGTCGCCGCCGCTACACTGGGCTTTAAAGCCTTTGGCCGCAGTCACCTTGCAACTCTCGGCTCAATGTTGTCTGTCGCCATGTTACTGGCACACGGCTGGGCACACGGTGTTGAAGCGCCGGCCTCAGCGCTGTTGTCTTTTGCGCCAGGTATGCTGGTCAGCGCTACCGGGATCCTGATTGCCGGTAATTTCATCGGCCGGGCAGTACCGGCCCGCTGGCTAAGTCCGGTACTGGCTTTTAGCGGCGTAATGCTGGCTCTGGCTTCCTAGTGATGGTTTCCCCTTTTTCTGATACCACGGCTGAGTTTCGGCTCTATCAGTTGATCAGCCCTTCCCTGCCAATCGGTGCTTTTACCTATTCGCAGGGACTGGAATGGGCGGTCGAACAAGGCTGGGTCCATGACAAAATCACCCTGGGGAACTGGCTCAGAGACATGCTGAGTCAAAGTCTGATCACCCTTGAACTGCCTGTCCTCAGACGGCTGTATCAGGCCTGGCAATGTGAAGACACTCAGGCGATAGCAAAATGGAATCAGTGGCTGTACGCAAGCCGGGAAACCAAAGAACTCAGGCAGGAAGAAAAACAGCGTGGGCAGGCAACGGCCACACTGCTGCAACAACTGGAGATACCGTTGCCACAACATGTGGGACTGGTAGGAGATAACCAGCTTTCCGGCTTTGCTCTGGCTGCCACGCATTGGGGAATAGAAATGGACGCGCTTTGTCGTGGCTACCTGTGGAGCTGGCTGGAAAATACCACTATGGCGGGCGTAAAACTCATCCCGCTGGGACAGACGGCGGGACAGCAACTACTGCTGGAACTGTCGTCCATGCTGGCGGAGGCAGTCGCACGTTCTGCAGCCATACAGGATGACGAAGTGAGCAGCTTCGCTCCGGCGCAGGCCATTGCCTCCAGCCGGCATGAAACCCAATACACACGCTTATTCCGTTCCTAAGGAGACATGATAATGGATTACAAACAACCACTTCGCATTGGCGTCGGTGGCCCGGTCGGCTCAGGCAAAACCGCCTTACTGGAGGTTTTGTGCAAGGCCATCCGTGATAAATACAACATCGCGGTGGTCACCAACGACATCTACACCCAGGAAGATGCCAAGATTCTGACCCGTGCCGAAGCACTGGATGCCGACCGTATCATAGGTGTGGAAACCGGCGGCTGTCCTCACACCGCGATACGTGAAGATGCCTCCATGAACCTGGCCGCTGTTGAGGAACTGGCAAAGCGCCACAAAACACTGGACGTGGTCTTCGTAGAAAGTGGCGGGGACAATCTCAGTGCCACCTTTAGCCCGGAGCTGGCTGATTTAACCATCTATGTCATCGATGTAGCAGAAGGGGAAAAAATACCCCGTAAAGGTGGCCCGGGAATTACCCGCTCCGATCTGCTGATCATCAACAAAATCGACCTTGCCCCGTACGTGGGAGCTTCTTTAGAGGTGATGGAGGCCGACACCCAGCGCATGCGTCCGACCAAGCCATATGTGTTTACCAACCTCAAAGAAAAACAAGGACTGGAAACCATCATCGAGTTTATTGAGACAGCAGGAATGCTGAAGAGAGCAAGCTAGCCTTTGACAGGGAAGCTTTTTAACGGGACAGGCACTTTTGCCAGAAAGGGCGCTGAGCTGATTATCAACAAAGAATGACCAAGCGTGGCAGCATAAAAGCTGTCACTCTTTCTTCCACTGATTAAAGCTCGCAAGAGGATCCATAAAAGGACGGACCCATAAAAGGACAGACACTTTACTTTAAAGCCCATAAAAGGACAGGCACTTCAAGACAGATTCTGCGGATTACCTGAAAGTTACAGCTGTCTCAATTACACCGCACTGTGCATCGCATCGATTTTTTCACTATCCGACTTCTCATCCAAACCGTCTTTTATATACTGTTCATACATCCAGTCATTTATTTGTGAACGCTTCCATGACAACAGCCAGACACCAGCAAATTTGCCTTGAAGCCACGGCCTATTACCACTGCATTTCCCGGTGTGTGCGCCGCGCTTTCCTCTGCGGACAGGATAAGGAGTCCGGTGTCAGTTATGAGCACCGCCGTAGCTGGGTTGAAGACAGGCTGTTTGCATTAGCAAAAGTGTTTTGCATCGACCTCTGTGCTTACGCCATCATGAGTAATCACTATCACCTTGTGCTGCATATTAACAAAGCCAAAGCCGACTCTTTGACTGACAGTGACGTCATTGATCGCTGGCTATCATTTCACAATCCTCCCGTCTTGATCCAACGCTATCTGCGGGGTGATATTCATACCCAGGATGAATACAACGCAGTCTGTTCCATCATTCAAACCTGGCGACAGCGTCTCTACAGCATCAGCTGGTTTATGCGGTTGCTCAATCAATTCATTGCTTCCGAAGCGAATAAAGAAGATGGCTGTAGCGGACACTTCTGGGAGGGACGATTCAAAAGTCAGGCCCTGCTGGATGATAAAGCACTGGCCGCGGCTATGGCGTATGTCGATTTAAACCCCGTCCGTGCCGGTATAGCTGAAACACCGGAAACATCAGACTTCACGTCAGTCCAATTCCGTCTCGATAACTTGCGCAATCCCAAAGCCAGTGTGGCTTACCTCTATCCTTTTATTGGCCAAAACAACAGCACGCAAGAAGGAATCCCCTATCATCTGGCGGATTATCTGGAACTTCTCGACTGGATAGGCAGGCATTTTCATGAAGGAAAAACGGGGCAGATCGCTCACGATGCGCCACCCATTCTTAAGCGATTAGGATTGAATAACTCTCACTGGCTTCGCACATACAAACGATTTGAGAAAGGCAATATGATTGGGGCAAAGTCATCAATGAAAGCCTGCCTGTCATTGGTAGGACGGAAACGAATTTCTGGCACTCAATTATCCACCAATTAAACCTTGATCGGTGAATCGTTACAAAGCTTCAGCATAAGATTTTAGATCGGGTCAACGCATCTCAAATCACTGCTCATTTTTACCGTTTTGCTAATTTTACGGGCTAGCCGCAACTTTCCCGGCACATCAGCCCTCACTTTTGTTATCAGTCCGAACCCTATCAGTCAGAATAGCTACCTCTGTTAATACACAACCAGTTAGATCACTAATTTGCCTGTCCCATTTAGGTTTCCCGTAAAAGTGCCTGTCCTCCTAAAAGCTACTCCTAAAAGCGATCCCAGCGCGGCTCATCGCCTCCCAACTTATCCACCAGATAGTCAATCAGCACCCTTACTTTCTCAGGTAAATGTTTACGTTCTGGAAACATGGCATACACAGCATGCAGCGGCAACACATAATCTGGCATTACCGGAATCAATTTCCCTGAAGCTAAATCCGCCCCCACGATAAAGGTCGGCATCTGACAAATGCCCAAGCCAGCAACCAAAGCATCTCGCAGCACTTCACTGTTATTGGCCTGGTAATTCCCTCTGGGCTGAATGCTCTCAACACCAGCAGGCCCGTCAAATCGCCATTCAGCACCACCACGAAAATAGCTGTAATACAGGCAGTTATGATTCTGTAAATCCGCTGGTGACTGTGGAGTACCGTGCTTTTCCAAATAGTGCGGAGCAGCGCAAAGCACACTTCGACAAGGCGCTAACCGCCGCGCAACGAGGCTGGATTCAGGTATATAACCAATACGTATAGAAAGATCATAACCCCCTTCGACCAGATCGACCATTTTGTCGTCCAGTGTCATCTCCAGCCGGATATCGGGATATCGTTGCAGAAACTCAGGGATCAACGGGCTGATGTGCAGGCGCCCAAACGTCATCGGGACAGTCACTTTTAGCAGCCCGCTAGGGTTGCCCTGTAAGTGGCCGAGTTTATCTTCAGCTTCACGAGCAAGCTGATAAGCGGCCCTGGCAGATTCAAAGTACTGCTCACCGGCATCGGTCAGGCTAAGGCTTCGCGTTGTCCTGTTCAGTAAACGCGTCCCCAGTTTCGCCTCAAGGTGATTGATACGTTTACTGACTGCAGATTTAGTGATCCCCAGCCGTTCAGCCGCTGCAGAAAAGCTGCCACATTCCACTACAGTGACGAAAACAGGAATAGCACTGAAAACATCGTTATCACGCATTTGTATACTATATCTCAACAGTGTTTTTCTATTTAACCCAATTATAAACCCCACAGGCACAATATAAAATCCATCTCAGAAACTACACAATGAGTTGGATTACCCATGCTGAAATTATCCCCTGCTCTGCTTGCGCTTTTTGCTGGTGCTATGTTGTCACTCCTGATTGTGCTCAACAGCCAGTTGGCCGCATACAGCTCTCCAATCTTGGCCTCCTGGGTTGCACATGGCATAGGTGCAGCGTTTGCTGGCTTGATATTGTGTGTCTGTCATCTTCGGAGTAAACCGACTCGCCCGGCAACCAAACCTGTTCCCAAGTGGGCTTATCTGGGCGGTATTCCCGGTGCATTTACCGTTATTCTGGCTGCGGCTACGGTGAATAGCCCGTTGGGCCTGTCGGGCTCTGTGGCTTTTATGCTGGTGGGACAGACACTTTTCGGGATGCTCAGTGATGTGTTCGGACTGATGGGCTCGAATAAAAGGAAAATTTCTTCTCAAGATTTAGCCGTGGTGTGCTGCATTCTCTCGGGCAGCATGCTGATCATTTTTACACCCAGCTGATTATTAAAATATTACTGATTAATGAGGATAAGCCATGTCCTGGTTCATTTTTCTTGCTGTACTCAACGGTATCTGTATTAGCCTGAGCCGCGTTTTGAACGGTCGGTTAAGTCTTGACCGCACTGCAATGCTCTCATCTTACTGGAACCACCTGATAGGGTTTATCTTTCTGTCATTACTTGTGCTGCTTGTTCATGGCAGCTCTTTCTCTTTACCACAAAATGCCCCATTAAGTGCTTACGCTGGGGGAGTCATTGGTGTGTTATTTGTGGCAATTAATAGCTTTGTGCTCCCCAGAATTGGAGCGATGCGAACAAGCTTGCTGGTGATCAGCGGGCAAATGCTGGTGAGTGTGTCACTTTCCCTGGTTTTGCTGTTCATAAAGGGACAGTCACTTTTGTCACTTTTAGATATGATCTGGCCAATCGCGGGAATGATATTGATTTTGTTCGGTGTGTATCTCAACCAGCAGCGTCAGGCCAACCCATACAGAAAACCCGATGCTGAGCTGGGGTGTCATGCACTCAACAAGAAAAAACCCGCGAGATAACGCGGGCTTTCATTCGTTCAGCTTAATGAATTAAGCCTGTGACAGTGTTCTGCAAATGGCAGTAATAATTGTTATTAATTGTTCAGAAACAGGATTCAGAAACAGGGTTCAAAAACGGCGCTAACGCTTCAAAAAGTCGATCAATTTCTGCTTGAGTATTGTAATGCATGAAACCAATTCGGACGACGCCGCCACTTTCAAGTACCCCTAACTGCTGGCACAAGCCTAACGCATAAAAGTGACCGTTCCAGACGCACATATTCTGTTGACTCAGGCGAGAGGCTATATCCGACGGCGGTACATTATCAATACGTATCGCAAAAGTCGGGGTGCGTTCTGCGAGCCGTTTATCATCCTCGATACCCAGCAAAGTCACATTGCTGAATTTCCTGACCCGGTTCAAAAAGTGCTGACTCAGCGCTTCTTCATGAGACTGATACTGAGAGTAACTGGCTGCCAGACGCTCACGTAAGCTGTCTTGCGGATCGCCCCATTGTGCCAGATAGTCAATCGCAGCCACTACTCCCGCCAAACCCTCAAAATTCTGGGTTCCCGTTTCAAAACGTCCCGGACCGATATCGGTAGCAGGTTCAACTTTATACGGCTTCAGAGTCTGCAGCCACTGAGGTGCCACATAAGCGATCCCCACATGCGGGCCAAAGAATTTATAGGCCGAACATGCCAGAAAATCACAGCCCAGTGCCTGCACATCCACCAGCTTGTGTGGAGCATAGTGCACGGCATCAACATAGACTTGCGCGCCGACACTGTGTGCGGCTTTAACAATACGTGCAACGTCCACCAGCGAGCCGGTTGTATTCGACGCATAAGTGACGGCCACCAGCCGCGTCTTATTATTCAGTAAAGACTCAAAGTGCTCATAGTCCAGTGTGCAGTCGGCTTCATTCACCCGAACCTGACGAACCAGTACCCCTTTGTCATCCGCCGCTTGCTGCCAGCTGGACACGTTCGAATAATGATCCAGGGACGTCACAATCACTTCGTCACCCTGCTGCCAGTCGCGTGAAATGGCACGACTGAGCTGAAAAGTCAGAGAGGTCATATTCGGACCGAAGACAATATTGTCGGGCGACGGTGCATTGAGCAAGGCCTGAACAGACTCACGCGCCTTTGCCATGAGTGACACTGTCACCTCGCTGGAGAAAAACGAACCGCCCAGATTGGCATTATATCGGCCAAGGTAATCCGTCATCGCCTGTAACACACTGGCAGGCACCTGTGCTCCGCCCGGCCCGTCAAAGAAATACACAGGTGCATCATTGATTTGTTGAGCCAGTGCGGGGAACTGCTGTCGAACACTCGAGACATCAAAGTGCATACTGGGTCTCCCGGGCTGTCAGAACAAACAGATCCATGTAGCCTTGTTGATCTTTCTTCACAGCCTTAATCGGACGCGCATTATGCCAGAGCTGATCATCGGCCAGAATAGCGACCTCACCCTGCTCGAGCGCCATGCTAAGAAAAGGCAGTTGATTTTTGTTTTTGTAGACCAGAAACTCACCGCCCTCGATGTTTTCACGTCCAATCCCAATCACAGCAATGTGATTAAAACCATCCTGATGCACCCCTTCTGGCGCAACCTGAGTCTCACCCTCCAGCGCAGCAATACGGATCTGATGAATTTCAATTTCCTGATCATCTGATAAGGCATTGGCACGCTTGAACACTTCACACATTTCACGCATCCCGGCACTAAAAAGTATCTTGTCTTCCAAAGGCTCAAAACTGCGGCTGACATTGCCCTGAAAGTGGTTAATGTCGTCAGATTGCACAAAGGCCCTGGGCGGCATGTGCTGCACGCCATTGGCGGTCGCTTTCACAATGGAATAACGGCGAAGACGGTACTCGCCATCTGCGTGCCCGGTTTTAGGCAAATGATTGAACGAAGGGGAAAGCTCATTGATAGCCTGCCCGCTTAGTTGTGTGAGTTGAAAAGTACGATCCAGTGAAACATTCATTGCATCAGCTCCTCTTAGCAGCGCCTTATCCCTAGCCGTCCGCAACTGTGTCGGACGCTCTCCCGTTTGCAGCAAACCACAAACAAGAGATTAACAATTCAGTTACAAGCTAGAGTAAAGGAAAATTCGACAAAGCCAAGACCTAGCAGATATAAACTTCACACAATAGATAAAATTAAGAACATTTAACCATATAAGTGAATATGACTGGCCTAACAATCTAGTATTTCAATCTGGCTTCACGGAAAAGCAGTGTTCTTTGCTAGGAAAAATCGTAACCATCTGATTTTAAAAGCTTATTACTTTGATACTTGAGTTGCGGCACCGCTGTGAACTCATCTAAAAACCAGCATAAAATACCGTTTGTGATATGTATCCCACCAAAAATATTGATTATCTGTGCATGTACAGAGGAAGTAAAAACGCAGAATGTAAAAAACCTCCTGCCATTTCTGACAGAAGGTCTGTAAATCTGGAGGATAATGAACGGAACAGTCTGATGGCAGCTTAAGGGCGATATGGGGTATAAACGTAATTATCACCAGATTTTTTATAAAATGCGTTATCAATAATGGCATAGGTAATACCAGATACCACAGCAAAGGTGACCAATTCGGGTAAATTGGTTCGGTGATACTCCCTGCGTGGGCGTTCCTTAATAACGACAACCTCATGATGGTGATAATGTCTGGCCGGTTTACGATGATGATGGTGTCTGTGCTTATGTTTATGCTTATAGTATTTTTTATAACCATGATCATAACCATGGTCTCTGCCACCGTGATCTCTGCCGCCATGAGCAAAGCTGGTTACTGGTGCAATCAGAGACAAGCACAAGATACCAATCCATAGAGTTTTCATATAACACTACCTGTTTTTCTGCATATGTGTACAGCGTACATATAGCTTGGTAAAGCAGTGTCAACCGCAAGTAAACCTTAAGTAAAATCGCGCTTACATTCACTCAACATACTGCATACAAAGAAGATCGACACAGATGCCTGAAAATACAAACACTTTCGCCGAAGATAGCACGCAACGCCTCATCGGGCTGGGATGTCCCGACTTTTCCTTAGCCGCTTATATCGAAAACCGGCCAGACATGCCCGGGATGGCATATCTGGATCAATTACAGCCAGCTGCTTCAGGCGAAATACAGGCTATCGGCCAGGCGTGCGGCAACGGTTGGCGAAAAGTGTTCAATGTGTACGCTAAGCTGATTTATGCCCTCGACAGCAAGGTGTTTCCTCATTCAACGAACGCCCCGAGTTGGCAGTCATTCAGAGATGATTTCCTTCTCCAGCAATCCAGCCAAACCGCGCTGTTATTCAACCCGCCCGTTCTTGATACATCAGATTCAGCCCCTCGCTACCACATCATTATGGGAAGAACCTACGCCAAGAAACTGATCCACGAGGAGAAACTGACTGTGCCTCTCATCTGGCTGGATAATGAATTCGCAATAAACCGCGAGCACAGGCTGGTCATCTGTCCCTACTTTGATTATCGCCAGCTCTCCAATAGCAAAATAGATCGATTGGCGAGTATCCTAGCCGGATTTGCCCGCCACATATAAAAGTGTCTGTCCCGATATGGCATCCGATTAGCCCGTCACAATAGTGTCTGTCCCGTTAAAGCAATATCCGATTTGCCGGTCGCAATAGTGTCTGTCCCACTAAAGCATCTATGCTTTTAAGGGATCAACAAGCCTGATTGCTGTCGTATGGGTGCTGTATGTTAAATGAACTGCAAACCATGATTTTCGAACTCGGGATCATTGTGGTCAGTTCAGCGTTAATAGGCACAATGTTCCTGTATGCCCGCCAGCCTATTATCCTGGCGTACATAGTTGCCGGCATTGCCCTTGGCCCTAGTGGGTTAGGCTTGCTGAATGACAGCGACAGAATCATCCAGTTCGGCCAGTTCGGTGTCATCCTCTTGCTGTTTCTGCTGGGCCTGAACCTGCAACCTTTCAAGCTGCTGAGTCTCTTTAAAGAAAGCGCCCTGATCACACTGGGGACCTGCTGTCTCTTCTTTCTGGTGACACTGGGATTTAGCTTGCTGATCGGCCTGTCACTTGGCGATTCGCTTGTGGCAGCCGCCGCACTGATGTTCTCAAGTACCGTCATAGGGTTGAAATTGATTCCGACCACCACTCTTCACCATCAGCGCGTGGGGGAAGTCATGACCAGCGTGTTACTGATACAGGACATGCTGGCTATCATTGTGATTCTGTTCCTGAATGTGCGTGAGCCTGATGCCATGATCAGCGCCTTTGTACTCATCCTGCTGAAATTAGGATTGCTCTGCCTGCTGGCGTATTTAGGCGTCCGCTATCTGGTGCTCCCCCTGTTTCGTCGTTTTGATGTGATTCAGGAATACACCTTTGTTACCGCACTGGCATGGTGCCTGCTGTGGGCGGAAACGGCTCACCTGGCTGGTTTATCCTATGAAATCGGGGCATTCGTCGCCGGGCTGTCCATTGCAATCAGTCGGGTTTCGCAAGCCATTTCCCTGCACCTGAAACCTTTGAGGGAGTTTTTTCTGATTCTGTTTTTCTTCGCGGTGGGCGCAAAAATGGATATCACACAAGGTGGGACTATGTTGCTGTGGGGCGGCCTGTTCGGGGTACTGCTGGTGGCAGTAAAAGCAGCTGGATTCATTGTTGCATTGAAGCTGGCCAAGGAAAAAGCGCCTCAGGAACTGTCTGCCCGGCTCAGCCAAGCCAGCGAGTTTTCACTCTTGCTGGCTTATTCTGCCTTAACCGCCGGTCTGGTTTCCGATCAGGGCATGCTCTTTATTCAAGCCGCGACACTCACTACTTTCATCCTGTCCACTTACTGGGTAGTGAGCCGCTTTCCTACGCCGATTTCAAGCGTGAGCGATCTGCGCAAAGACTGAACACACGTCAGGCGGCCTGACGCTGACATTGCATAGAAAAATGATTCTGCGGGGTAATGTGATACCACATTTCGAACTGCGCTTTGTTTTTTCCTTTCATCACAGGCTGCAGGAAAATACGGTAACCCATGAGATCGCGTTGCGCATCATAGCCAAAAGGATTGGCCTGATTGGGATCTGACAGTATTTCCCGTTTCATTGATAACGGTTTTAAACGGTATTCACCTTCCAGTGACTCAAGGTGATAGTCGACAAACAGGTTGAATTCCAGTTCAGTTTTGCCTTGATCCTGATAGCGAATCCATTCTTTAGAATTAACTTTGCCATCGTGATGAAAATCATAATTCACCCAGCTCTCTTCCTTGTCCGATGCCTTCTCATCCGGAAGACACTGCCACTTCCCCACCAACTCTGACATGGATGCCAGCTCCGTGGTGGCATGCGCAGCGCTGACCAGCCCAAACTGAGTCGCCAGCAACAAAGAGACGGCCAGATATCTGCCCTGCGTCCATGAGTTCATCCATTCACCTACATGATTATTGTCAGATTCGTTTACTAACATAGCGAACTTAAGATAATGTCTCCACAAGCTTTTACCAAAATCAGACATTAAAAAAGGAGCCATCGCTCCTTTTAAATATTCAGTCGTCATTCGGGCCATTGTTCAGCGCCTAAGATGACTTAGCCTGAAGCTGCCCGGTATGCGTTGCGGCCTGGGTTTTCTCACCGCTGACCGGCTTGTTTTCCAGCCTTTCTGCAATATTGGCCAGCAAATGCTTAACCGGCACAATCGGTCCCATCATATTGACCCGCATCGCAGACCCCACGGCCCCCAAATGCAACTCCGAGACGTCAGAGGCCGAGTAGTTGTACTTATAGTTGAACTTGTCGATCGCCAGATGAAGCAGATCAAACTCCTTCCGGTGACAAGAAATATATGCGCGCCAATACATAGCATCCAGAACTTCATCAGACGAGTAAGCCCGCAGAATAAAGCGCCAGCTGCCATCTTCACCGTAGAAATCCAGCGGGAATATCTGTTTTGTTTTTCTTTTATTAAACAAGGTAAATCGATCCACTTAGCCAGCGAGACTCATAGGATTATCCAAGGATTGAAACAGATTGGAAGAGAAAAATGATAAATTTGACATTCGGATTCAGGAAGTCATCCGCGTCTGGTTATGAAGTGATTTGAGTGCTTGAGGATTCGCCAAAACGCCACCTGATTGTAGCAATTGGAGTGAAACGTCTGGATGCAATCTTCGGGAGGATACCATAAAAAAAATGCATTTTTCAGGCTTGTAGAAAAAATAACTGCGCCTATAATGCTGAAAACCGGAGCGTCTGCCAACGCTCCGGTTTTTTTGTGCCTGCTCTTCAGGAAATTTGCTATCTGCCAATAGCGCATAACTGACGAGCAATATCCGATAGTCACAGTGAAGATAAAGAAGGAACTTCCATGCGTATCGAACAAGACCTGAAACTGGGATTCAAAGATGTACTGTTTCGCCCGAAACGTTCAACCCTGAAAAGCCGATCTCAAGTTGAATTAACCCGCGATTTTACATTCAAGCATAGCGGCCGTCAATGGTCAGGCGTCCCCATTATTGCCGCCAATATGGATTCAGTCGGCAGCTTTGACATGGCAAAAGCACTGGCAAAACACAATGTCATGACCGCCATTCACAAACACTATACGGTTGAGGACTGGGCCGGTTTCATCAAAGAAAACCCGGCTGATGTACTCAAACACGCCATGGTTTCTACCGGTACATCAGATGCGGATTTTCAGAAAACCAAAGACATCATGGCGCTGACCGACGATCTGATGTTTATCTGCATCGATATTGCGAACGGTTACTCTGAGCACCTGGTCGAGTACGTGGAAAAAGTCCGTACCGCATTCCCTGATAAAGTCATCAGCGCCGGTAACGTCGTCACTGGCGACATGGTCGAAGAGCTGATTCTGGCCGGTGCAGACATCGTCAAAGTGGGGATCGGCCCGGGTTCAGTGTGCACCACTCGCGTGAAAACCGGTGTCGGCTACCCGCAGCTGTCTGCCATTATCGAATGTGCAGACGCCGCGCACGGCCTGGGCGGACAGATCATTGGTGACGGCGGTTGCACCTGTGCCGGTGATGTCTCTAAAGCCTTCGGCGGCGGTGCCGATTTCGTGATGCTGGGCGGTATGCTGGCTGGCCACGAAGAAAGCAACGGCGAAATCGTTGAAAAAGACGGCCAGCAATTCATGAAATTTTATGGCATGTCATCTCAGAGCGCGATGGACAAGCATTCCGGCGGTGTTGCCAACTACCGTGCCGCTGAAGGAAAAACCGTACTATTGCCTTACCGCGGCCCAGTAGAATACACCATCCAGGATATCATGGGCGGCGTGCGCTCAACCTGCACCTACGTTGGCGCGGCGAAGCTCAAAGAGCTCACAAAACGCACCACTTTCATCCGTGTTCGTGAGCAGGAAAATAACGTGTACGGGAAAGAGTGATTCGGTTTTCCCGATGTATTTGAGGCCGCTTTTGAGCGGCCTTTTTTGTATCCAAAAACGCCGAGTGTCTACAAAGTGTCTACACCTGGGAATGTTTCAATGTCCTCTCACCTTGATTATCCAAACATTTATGTCTGCTCATTTCAATAATCTAATACGGTGAAACAACTACCACGGCCGTGTGTAATAAGCGTATGTATTTCGATAGCCGATACAGAAATTTAGGACCGGGACTATTTAGTGACACAACACGAAGCGAATAATTAAATAAAAGCGAATACCTCCTCAATCCTCGCCCTCCCCACCAAGATTTAACATTTCCCCTCATGTTGAAAAGCCGCTATCCATGCTACATTGACGGCCTGTTTGTGATTTATGGCAGCACTATTTTTCATGCTTACTGAATGGTTTACTTCTCACAATATTAATGTCGATCAACTGATTGATCTCGGCGAGGCGCTGGGGTTGATCGCCGGTATCTCTGTCGTAATTCATTTCATACTGCACCGCGGTGTGATTCTGTGGCTGAACCGGTTCACCGGGCACAGCGAAACGCTCTGGCATCAGGCGGTATTTGGCAAGAAACTCTTTAGTCGGTTTGCCTTGCTGATTCAGGGCATTGTGATTGCGGTGCAAACCCAGTTATGGCTGTCTGGTGACAGTGCCGTGTATGAGATTTTGCAAACCTTCACGTCACTGTGGATCGTGCTGTACAGCTTGCTGACACTCTACGCGGTACTGGGTGTTATTGAAGTGCTGTTAAGCCGGACGCAGGCTGGCCGTAATATGCCGTTGCGAGGCATTTCTCAGAGTCTGAAAATCATCTTTTTTGTGGTTGCGGCCCTGCTGAGTACCTCGATTTTGATCGGCAAATCTCCGGTCATACTGCTCAGCGGTCTGGGTGCGATGACCGCGGTGATCATGCTGGTGTTTAAAGATCCGATCCTGGGGCTGGTTGCGGGCATCCAGTTATCCGCCAATAAAATGCTCAGTGTGGGTGACTGGCTGGAAATGCCGAAATACGGCGCCGACGGTGATGTGATTGATATCAGTCTGACCACAGTGAAAGTGCAGAACTGGGATAAAACCATTACCACGATTCCAACCTACGCGCTGATTTCTGATTCATTTAAGAACTGGAAAGGCATGCAACAGTCGGGGGGACGCCGTATTAAGCGCAGCGTGCTGATTGACGCCACCAGCGTACATTTTCTGGCCGACAATGAGATTCGCTATCTGGAAAAAGTCCAGCTGCTCGAACCTTACATCAAGCATAAAGTGGCAGAGATCAATCAGTACAACGAACAAAAGCAGTCGGATTTAGGCTGCCGCATCAATGGCCGTCGCTTAACGAACCTTGGCAACTTTCGTGCGTATCTGGAACGCTACCTTCGCCAGCACCCTAATATTCACCAACACATGACCTTGATGGTGCGTCAGTTGCCGCCTTCACACGAAGGGATATCGCTGGAGATTTACTGCTTTACCAATACCACTGTCTGGGTGGAATACGAGCAGATCCAATCGGATATTTTTGATCACCTGTATGCCGTACTGCCCGAGTTCGGATTGCGCGTTTCACAAGCGCCAACCGGCAGTGATTTTCGCGAATGGCACTATGCCAGAAGCACAGTCACACCGCAGAATATGGCATCCGATACGCGATCCGCGCAGGTAGCTGAACCGATGAAGATGAATTAAAGAGGCGCAAATCAGTCAGGGCAGGCTGAATCTGTCTGTCCTGACTGAATCTGGTCATGATACAAAAGTGTCTGTCCCTTTAAATTCATCCCGTTACTTCTGAGTCACAAAAGTGTCTAGCTTGGCCATTACACAAAAGTGCCTGTCCCGTTAATTTCTGTCATCTGGGTACCAGAACGACGTTGAATTATTCGGCCAGCTTCACTAAATTCTGATCAAAGAACTGCCAGTCAAATCACCTGTGATAGCCTGAACCGTCGAATCTTTGGAGAGTCATGATGGTTAAATTTTTATTTCTCGCACTTTCGTTTTTTATCGTATTTAACGTACATGCTGAGGCTGGTAACGCACATGCTGGTTACACGAAAATAGATGAAGTGGACGGCAAGATGGTCAGTTACTTTAATTTTCGTGCCGAAAGTATCACTGAAAATCAGGCCATTACCTCTTTTTATCCGCTATCTATCCAAAGTTTTTCGAATGTCTCTCAACGAAGAAAAAGCCTTGCCGTGATTGCAGAAAATCTCTCTCAGACAGCATCCAATGATTATTTGTTGCAGTTCAGCAATGACGAAATAGATGGTGATATCCTGTTTTACTTAACCTATGGCTTAGGCATTCTGAGTACCCGGGAAGAATTAGTTCAGGGCGTGACACTCACATCCAATGATGCCTTCAGGGTGAAAGCAAAGCTGAATGAAACATTTCAGCAGGTGTCTGAAAAATTAACGGCGAGAAATTTTCTCTCGTCCCTGACACGGTCAAAATCAGGCAACCTGGCGGTCTATTTCGACTGGGAAGGCGATTGCAGTCAGATGGAAGCAACAACGACAGCGACGATTCCGGTTAATGACGTAGATGTGAAAATGACCGTTTGGTGTGATGCAAAATCCAATGCATTAACTGCCACGCCCAATTCACGTGAAGGACTACAGTCTGTCTTTGACATATTTTCGATGAACGAATGGGCCACCATACAACTGCCGCAAACTCAGCATGAGGTCAGATTCTGGGTGGCAGGATTTCAGCAAAGCTGGGCATCGGCGAATCAGAAAGACCTGTAACCTGAATCGGGACAGACGATATAGCCAGCCTGTCCCGATAATCTTACTGTCCCAGCCACCACAAAAGTGCCTGTCCCGTTATATTCTCTGACTCTTCAATCACTCGATGGTCTGAGGCGCGGCGCTTTCAAATCACTCCAGACACCAGCGCCGCGTTTTGCCGGTATGGCCTGCAATGCTTTGTTGTCCTGTTGCTCCTGATACGTAAACAACTGGCACTTGGGTAAAGGTTGTGCCGTACACATCTGGCCGACTTTATCCCAGGTATCTGCTGCCTGAGGCCGCTGTTTACGAAAACTGGTGTAGTTCTGGCTGACAATGGGGGCTTTCGCAGTTTGCGAATCCCCTGAAAAGTAAAAAGACTGCGGATGTCTGTACCATTCGCCAGTCGCGGCGTCAGGCGACAGTGCTTTATTGAATGCATAACCAAACAAGATAGGTTCTGGTCCTTGCAGGGTCAGTGCATAGGCTTGTACTGATCCATTCAGCAGCGCGCTTCGGTTCGCGCTATACGGTAAGTGCTTGATGAAATCCCGTCTCGGCGGATGATTTTGCGGCGAGAACAAACAACATTCCGGCATATCGGCTGGTCTGTCTTCCGGATAGGTCAGGAAATACGCCTTGTTTCCGAGAGACACAAACGAGCAGGAATACTCGTTATTTTCTATCGGGAAAATGGGCAGGCAGTATTTGTGGTACTGCTCCATCATCGCCCCTTCGCCATCGCCGTCTGCAGGCCGGTAAGTACTGTCGTAATAGGTAGTACCGTATGAAACCGTATAATCCTGCGGACTCAGTGTGGCAGGGGGATTGGTATAAGGCGGCGGATTGTTTGCATAGTTCTGGAACACCCGAAACATGGTCCAGTCACTGATCCAGTATTCCGGGTACTGAGGATCACTCGGATCGCCCGCCTGGCGCTGTGGTAGGCATTTAGACGCTGGCTGGCAGCCAAAGTCATTATGCACACCCATGGTGAAATACACATCCGGGGCATCACCATTGTCGGCAGCCAAAACGGCGCTACTCATGACGACGGCAGCCAAAGCGCCGACTGCCAAAGCCCCAGGACTCAAGACGCCAACAGTGAAAGCGCCGAAAATCCGGCCACCTAGCAGCAAACCTCTTCTTTCGATACACAATGAACTCATGGCTTCACTCCCTGAATCCGGCGAATTAGTCCCAGTTGATTCCGCTGCGGGTCGGTAAACATGGCAATCGATACCCTTTCATCCCCTAATGGCACAGTAACTTCCGGCATGATCACTTCACCGCCCATCAGGCCAATTTTCTCTAAACTGAGGGCTATATCGTCCACCCGGATATAAAAACCGGCGTAGGAATTAAACCCGGGCTGCTCACTGACTTTCGCAATACCGCCGCTCAGTGTCGCGTTCCGGCCGGTGCTGATGGTATAAAAAGGCGCTTCCGAAGAGCCCGTCAGCTCAATCGTCCACTCAAACAAGGGCTGATAAAAGCGCGCGACCAGCTCCGTAGGATGTGCTGTCACTATTTCATTGAAATCAAAAGGCGTTCCGGGAAGCGGAACCACTTGCCCGGCTCGGGTCACAGGCTCCATTACACCGAAGTGGTTTCCCTGCGGATCGCACAGCACAGCCAGGCGGTACTGCCATTCACCGAGAGAAGAAGCCGTTGCGGGCATCACGATCTGAGCGCCAAACGATACCGCTTTTGGCAAGAATGCATCGATCTCCTCAACCTGAATATAAAACAGTGTGTTCTGGGAAAACCCCGGCTCGTCCGAGGTTTTTGTCAGCAGACCAACCGGCGCACAGCCCGGTGTTGGAGAACGGATGGCGTACAGCGTTCCCTGATCATCAATTCTCTGAAACCGCCAGCCAAAGACCTCGCCATAAAAATGGCTGAGGTCAAAGGGTGCTGGCGTGACAATCTCGTGGAAAATAAACGGATTCGTCATACACCAGCCTCACACGTTGGTTGCGACATACTGAAATGGCGGTGCGGCAAACTCGCCATTGCCTAAGTCAATCGTGACCATTTTCTGTACACTTAATCGCAGTTCATACATCAGCCCCATGGCATGATCCAGCTGCTGCGGCTCACCGTTAAAGGTGTGATGCAATGAGTTCAGCAAAGAAGAGTAGGTGTAATTGGTTTGATCCGCGTAGCGCCGGGCCGTACTGCCCTCAGGGTAATCCTGCGCCTTGGCATTATGCCGCAGGTTATACACATCCTCAGGATTCAGCGGCACGGGTTCGCCGCTAAATGACCAGCCGACCGGTGAACTGGCATCTTTGACCAGGCGCTTACCATAATAAATTTCGGCGAAGCGGTAATAATGTGCCAGTTCGCCTTCTTCATCCGTCGGGGATTTACTGCTGCCCTCACCCTGCTCAACAATCAGTTTGAGTGCGCTGCAAGCGGTTTCCACATCCGTCACGGCCCACAGTTCATCCGATGGAAACCACTTGGTGTCGGCCAACTGGCGGCTGGGATCGCCAGTAAAAATACCCTCGCCCAATTGCACGATTTTGTCGATGATCGCCTGATAAAACTCACCAATCGTGGCGTAATTGGCATCCGCCTGAAGCAAACTGGTAACAGGTATATCAATGGGGTTTTCCGGCTCTTCAATCGCCATGAACACAGTTTTCACCTGCTCTTTTGTCAAAGGTGCCAGGGTGGCAATTAACCCTCTGTCTTCGCCCACCCCCATGGGCAACGGACCGGGAAACGTCGGGACAAAATCGGGCTTGTTGATTTGCGGCGCACCACCAATTGCATTGAGGACATTACAGGCGATGCTCATGTGCAGCATTTCTTCGATCACCACACTACGGACTATATTGCCGGCTTCGACATTCTGCGCCTGTTTCAGCGAAAACATTCCGGTCAGATACACAGGCACAGTGGCGTGTTCAAGTTCGATCGCGCTTTGCAGATACTCACGCAATTCGCTCACTTCGGAAATATCATGAATTTTATCAATGATTTGTCTTTTGAGTTTCAACATGTTCGTACCCGCCCTTAATCTTGTTGAGTGAGGTTACGGCGATACTGCTCCGCAGCCAGTTCTTTTGAACCTTTGATATCTTGTGATGACTCCGCTTCCAGGCTGGCTTTTGCCAGTGGCGAGCTGATTTCACAAGAGGCACAAGGCTCTATGGGTAAAGGCGCGTCGTTCTGTCCTCTTCGCAGCAGGTAATTGCCGTTGGCATCCTGCTCGCACAGCCACTTGAGCACCATTTGTCGCTTAGGCTCGGAAAGATCACGGGTGACAGGCATGTAATTCGGATCGCTCTGCTCGCGGGAGAAAGCCAGCTCCAGCAGATTGCGGAATCTCACCATAGAATCGTAACTGCTGAGATTAACCAGCATGCGGCCCATGATCGGGTACAGGTTGTTGTACTGACTCATAATGGGCTTGATGTCATCCCAGGTGGGTTTATCGGGCACGGTAAATTTGTCAAAGACCAGATTGGCAATAAAATCAAACATCTGCTGGATATAACCCGGATCACTGACTGGTATGTAACTGAGTAAATACACCTGGCCGTCGATATATTCTCTGGGATTACCCGGCGCCGAAACGCTGTAACCATAATGCGCCCTGCCGTGTGAGTCGGTGGCGACTGTCTGGCCGAGAGCAATAGCAGATGCCGGGATGTTGATGACAGGAATAGGCACATCTGCCGGTTGCGGGCCGCCGCCCCCCATACCTTTTGCCGGTGGCTGGAGCGTCACCGCAATCTTTTCTCCGGCGGCAGGAATACCATAACGGGACGCGTACAGATCAACCGACACAGGCACAGCCGGATTTAAGCGATGGACAACCTGATCGGCCCGCACCAGCAGCCCTTGCGCCGTTTCCCGGATCAGCACACCGTTGTTGTCGGTGCTCAGCAGCGCCAGCGGCTGGCACTGTATTTTCTTAAGCAGGGTCGGGTCAATATCAGTCACATTGAACAGGGCCCCTTCAGCATTGAGCCAGTCCGGTGTCAGATAAGGGATCGCACCGCCAATCGGGGTAAACTGATTGCCAGAAATCAGCTGAGTGTCGCCTTCCTTGATGTTCTCAAAAGGCGGTTCTAATACCACCAGCTGCATCTTGCCAAGATCAACAAAAGCGCCGTTATTACCAGACAGTGGCAACGCATTACTGAAGTCGACACACAGGTTGCGGTTGGTGGCATCCACCTGGGCATTAAAGAAGTTAATATTCTGCGTAGTGCTCTCGCCGTTGGCTGGCGCAAAACGACGCCCGAGTACAAAGGTATCCGGCTCAAAATCTAATGCCGGGCCAATCACCCCGCTGACGCGGCCAATGGTAAAGTCCGAATTCTTATGATCCATGTTGTAGCTGTACAGCATCATGCGGACAGACAATTTTCCAACCTGCTCTGTCATTGCTTTCAGCTGCTGAAGAAAGGGGGAATGGCTGCTATCAACCCAGCTCAGATCCTCCAGTACCGATTGATAAATCGCCGTGGCGGCCTGATCGCCGGCACCGCCGCCCTGCTGCCTGCCGAATAAAATGTCACGGAATGGCGCAGGTAAAAAACGCCCTGCCACGAAATCAGGCGTCTTGCCGTCCGTCAGCCGCATGGTCAGCCCCCAGATTTCAGAGACCATCTGCATCTGCGGATCCAAGTCCACCATTTTGGCACTGACCAGATCATTAGAACCGCCCAGCAGCATGCCGATAACAGGATCTTTCGCCGGATCACTGGTGGTTGTGCCGTCCTGATAGCCGACCTGCGTCACTCTGCAGTCGATCAAACGAAACGCACCGGAACCACAGGGATTCCACCAGCCATTGATCGCGCCCTTGCCGTACTCCTGATACTCAGGTACGAACTTGTCGACATCAAAATGACGCACATCGTTATTGACGGTCGATACGTCCGACTGAAACCGGCCGGAAAACACCATCCGCAAGTTATTTAAGTAGCTCATATTGCCTCGCTATTGAAAGTGCTGTTGCAACAGACCACAGACTTGCTGCATGGGTAGACAATCCGGCTTATTCAACCGGTCTAACATCTGCTTATTATTAGTAATGAATATCGGTCCATCTTCCGGCCGCTCGGCCAGACGCCCGTGACTGCCTTTCACTAGGGAAGGGTCCAGAGGAATGACGTCCATGAGCATGCGCTGCCCGAGTTTTTTCTGTAGCAATCGGGCGGCGATTTTCAGTTTGACGAATCGAATTGTAGGGTCGACAAACAGTTCTGCCGGGTCGTAGCCGGGTTTGCGGTGAATATCCACGGTACGGGCAAAGTCAGGGGCTTTGCTGTCATCCAGCCAGTAGTAATAATTAAACCAGCAGCCCGGCTCGGCGATCAGCACCAGCTCACCCGAGCGGGAATGAGCAATGCCAAACGCTTGCTGCTCCTGGCCGTCAAGCACCCGCTCTATGCCAGCTTGTGCCTGCAGCAGAGATTTCACGGCAGAAATATCAGCCGGATCTTTGATATACACATGCGCAACCTGATGATCCGCAACGGCAAAAGCACGACTGCTGCCACAATCGAGCAGTTCCCAGCCCAGAGATTCCCTGACACGCAGTAAACCGGCTTCGCGTAACAGCCGATTGACAGACACCGACTGACTGACCTGCGTAATCCCGTATTCAGAGACCACCATGACATCGGTGCCCTGCTCACGGGCAAACTCAAGCAAACGCCCGGCTTCGTGATCGATCATCGCCAGATCTTTGGCAATTTCCGGTGACTCCGGCCCTAAGCGCTGCAGGTTGTAGTCGAGGTGCGGTAAATACACCAATTGGAGATGCGGGCGGTTCAGTGTGAATTCGAGCATGGCGCAATCCACTATCCAGCGGCTGGATCGGATATCGGCCGTCGGCCCCCAGAAATTGAAAAAAGGAAACGTGCCGACTCTTGCTTCGATCTCCTGATGAAGCTGCGCCGGTTCTGAATACAGGCCCAGGATTTTCCGGCCATCGGCAGGGTAATGCGGACGTGGCGTGATCGCATGATCGACATCCGCGTACATGTTGTACCACCAGAACAGTTGTGAGCATTTCAGCCCGGGATTGTTCCGTTTAAGCTTGTGCCAGATTTTCTCGCCCTGAACCAGTTGATTGGGTTGCAGCCAGAATTTTACTTCTGCCAGTTCGCGAAAATACCAGCCGTTACCCACTATGCCGTGCTCACCGGGCGACAAGCCTGTCAGCATGGTAGCCTGCGCCGTTGCCGTCACCGCAGGAAACACCCCTTGCATGGGTAACATGATGCCGTCATTGACCAGCGCATTCAGCTGAGGCGTGTGCTCACCGAGCAAAGCAGGCGTGAGCCCGACAATATTGATCACGAT
The DNA here is from genome assembly GCF_038519165.1 of Photobacterium sp. SP02. NCBI lineage: Bacteria > Pseudomonadati > Pseudomonadota > Gammaproteobacteria > Vibrionales > Vibrionaceae > Photobacterium > Photobacterium sp. SP02. Next base: position 61,798 of record NZ_JASJOJ010000010.1, on the reverse strand, counting down.
TAAGGGCTTAGTCATGATATAGCAACCCTCTGTCGGCCAGTTGCTGCTCCAGCCAGTGCAACTCACCGGCAATACCATCAATCAGGGCATCATCATCCTGAGGCTGCAACGCAGCAGGCAACACATCCCAGGTGTAGGTTTCGACTTCCAGACAGGGCTTCACGAGATCCTGATAGTCAGCAAGAAATTGAAAAACACCATTGAGTGTGCCGTGCAAAGGCTTGATCGCCGGGTGTATACAAGATGAAAAGCTGAGTGGTATATGAAAATGCACCCGCCAGCTCGTTGTATCGTTAAGTCCGGTGCGCGCCATATACATTGACGCTAATGCCTCAGACAAATCCGGCACAGCGATAATTGTTCCGTCCGGCCGACAGGCTTTTACCTGATGCAGATAGCGCGCTTCGGCGAATTCAGCCAGCAGGTCATGCACATCTGACACGGGATCCTGCAAACTTTGCGTATCCACTTCAAACGCATTGGAAATCTGGATCTTTCCTATTGTGATGCCGGCTTCAGTGATCCGGCGTAAGGCATCATAGCTATCTTCATACATCACGCCCTGATGGCACACATCAAAACACACACCCAGATGCGCCGGATATCCGCCATTGGCAGCTGTCAGCGCCGAGAAAAACGCGATCAGCTGCGATGTGGTTTCAAGCACACAGTCAGGCTCCATTTCCAGACACACCACTATGTGCTTGCCCTCCAGCTCTTTCAGCACAGCCAGTTCGGCATTGAGCCGTAACAGCTGTTCGATACTCCTTTGCTGTTTTTCCTCACTCCATTGGTGCCGGTAGCCTAATGGCAAAGTTGAAATCGTCCCCTGCGCAACAGATTCAGGCAGGCAGCTTGCCAGAACCACGCCCAGCTGACAGGTATAGTTCAGGCGATCCGGTTCACTCCAGTCTGGCAGATACACCGCCTCTTTCACCTTGGTCTGATGAAAGTTTCCATAGGGAAATCCGTTCAGGCTGGTCAGTACAACACCGTGACGCTGAAGGGTTTCTCTGAACGCTTTTAACGATTCAGGCGACTGTAACGTACTGGCAGCAGCGGCACTGAGCCAAAGGCCGCTTGCCATGTCTGACAATGAGCGCCTGGCCATCACACGGGAAAAATACCGCGCCAGATTCTCTTCAACATCGGCCAGTTGCTCGCCTGGATGGAGATTGCTGCAGTAAGTCAATTCACTCCGTCGCCACATATGCACCACTCCTTGTGATTTGATTTCTGGGACTGCAGTCAGCTTTCGACTATGGGTGTTTGCCCGCGCAGCGCCGAATTGGATTCCCATAACCTGGTCTGATCAACGCTGATGGGGACACTGACGTCTTCTTTGCTGATACGTCCGCTTTGAGCAAAAAAATCTATCGGGTTATCAAACAGCACTTTGGTGATATCGGCATCGCTGTACCCCGCCTGCCGCATCGCTGCGCCTGTTTTCGGTACTTTGAGCGGATCGCTGCATCCCCAGTCTGCGGCACTGTTCACCACCATTTTTTCCAGCCCGTACTCTTTGAGCAGCGCGACCATACGGTGTTCAGACATCTTGGTATTGGGGTAGATTGAGTGGCCGCGCCAGCAGTCGGTTTCCATCACCAGAGGCAGCGTCTGTTCATTCAGATGATCGATAATGACCATGTGTTCAGGAATACCCACTTCACGGATCAAGGCAATGGTACGTTTCGTTCCGCCGATTTTGTCTCTGTGCGGGGTGTGGACCAGTACCGGCAGTTCAAACTCCATCGCGAGCTGCATTTGTTCCGCCATAAACAGCTCTTCTTCAGGCGTAATATCGTCGTAGCCGATCTCGCCAACGGCAACCACACCGTCTTTTGCCAGAAAGCGTGGCAGTACCGCCATGACTTCATTTGCCAGTCCCAGATCGTTCGCTTCTTTGGGGTTCAGCCCCATGGTGCAGTAATGATGGATACCAAACTGGCTGGCCCTGAACCTTTCCCAGCCTAACAAGGTGTCAAAATAATCAATGAAACTGCCCACAGAAGTCCGTGGCTGTCCCTGCCAGAAAGCCGGCTCAATAACGCCGACAATACCGGCGGCGTACATACGCTGATAATCGTCCGTGGTGCGCGACACCATGTGAATATGCGGATCAAAATATGTCATGATTGAAGTACCCGGTTAGTGAAGAAAGCGATTGAGAATGGCCGAAGCGAGACGCGGTCAGAAGATGGTCAATCAGTTGTTGAACCTCGCTGGTAAGCGACGGTGAATGCCTTGCTGAGAGCCTTTGCCAGAATGAGTCCGGGCAATCCTGTGCACCATTATTGGCCAGTGCCAGTAAGGTGTAGTACTGATGCGCATCAGATTCGGAAAAAACATAACCCAGATAAGTATCTTTGCTACTGTCAGACAAATACCGAAAGCGCATCCCCAGCCAGACAGACTCGGGTACCGCACGTTCAGCCAGTAATCGCTCCTGCACCAGATCAGCACAAAGTTGTGTCAGTTCAGCCGACTGACGCAGTGGCAACCCTCTGACTGATTCAATATTCAAATCAAGAAACAGCGCCTTGAGCACTAACTGATGAAACGCCCGCTCGTTGAAATACTTCACCGGGTAGGCGTTGTTAAGCGCCAGTGCCGCAAACAGATTCACATCATTAGTACGGGCTGTTTCGTGCGCAATCCGGTTCAGTTCGTGATGACTGGACAGCCAGTCCAGTGCCCTGACAACGACAATCTTCTCGTTTTCGTCAAACTGACGATAGGCAGAGAACAGCACGTCACTCCAGTTTGTTGCAGGCACTATGGTTCTCAATGTCAGTAACAGAAGCAGACGCCCGGCCTGATCCACCTGCCAATCTGTTCCTTCCGGCTGATAAGGCAGCGCCTGCTCTCCCAATTTTCGCCGCGCCATGGCACTGGTGAGCAGTAAAGCGGATACCGCGTCCTCCACAGATTTGGTGCCGAGAATCTTATCTCTGGCGACCTGCAGCCAGGTTCGGGCTTCAGGAGTCAGGGCTACCGCCAGCTCACTTTGCAGTGCGTCGGGTGAAAAGGGGCTGAGCGGAGTATCGAAACGTCGTGAATGCATGACTTGGTCTCACACGATCAGGTTGCCTGTATCCACTTCTGTAAACCAGGCATGATGAAAAACACCGCCACGCACAACAGGCTCGGCAGAATCAAATTCATACTGGCAAGCATTAAGCCATCCAGCAGCGGTACAGCAGCAAGCAGCCCGCCGATAAAGCCCCGTACATTTTTGTGCGGAGTGAACAGGCATCGCTGCATGGTATACAGCAAATACAGACTCAGACTGCAGGCATAGAGCCAAAAATAGGGGAAGGTATAACCAAGAAAACTGACCAGAATAACAGGCAGGAAAAGCAAGCCGACTGACCAGAACTGAGACACTTTGTTGGTGTGCTCTTCACGGGCAACATAGGTGATTCCGCTGATATAGAGACACAGCGCCAGTGCCGCGAGAAATAACTCAGGGGTGATCTCTGCCAGCATTAATGCGGCAACCAGATAGACGCCTAAACGGCATCCGCCCATCAGCACCGCACTGTGCCTGAACTGCTTATGTACCCGGTTATACAGCAGTATTAAAGCCGCCAGTAAACCAACCGCAACCCAGCCATATACTGCCTGTTCGGGAACGGCACGCTGATACAAACTGCCTGCCAGCCCCATTCCCAGCACCAGCATCCCCAACCCATTGAGCCAGACTGCAGCTGCAGATACCTTACCCTGAGTGATTGGCCTGGCGTTGTTATTATGCCTGTCCCAGTTGGCGTCAAAGGCATCATTGAGAAACATACCGGCCAGGTACATCAGTGAGAGTGATAACAGACAACCGGCCCACAGCATAATTTGTAAGCTAAGACTGCCCGGTATCCATTCTTCTTCGCTTCCCACAACCTCATGGCTCAAGCTGGCCTGCGCTATCAGCGCGGCAGCAAACACATTGCTCCAGACACTGGGCAGATTGGATGCGCGGCCGAGTGTCAGCCAGGTATGCAGACGCATTAGCCCACCTCCGACCAGGTGAGGGAATCACTTTGCGCGGCGACGTCAGCCTGATGCTCACGCTTCAGGGCCAGCAACGCGATAAACAACCGGTCGGCATCGATATCGTGCACTTCAACTCCCACCCCGACAGACGACAAAAGCGTGACACATAACTGGCCGCCGAGGTGTTGCCGGAAATCCTCCAGCCCCTGAAACACCACAGGCTGCCCCTGTTTATCACACTGATCCAGTGCCGGGTGCCACAAGGAAAAACCGAGTGCTGTCAGCAGCTGAATCAGCCTTTGCTGGTCACTCTGGCTCAACAGACCGATCTCTGTCGCATAATACGCATCCAGTGCCATGCCTATCGCAACGGCTTCACCGTGACGACATTCATAGTGGCTCATGGCTTCCAGTTTATGTGCGGCCCAGTGACCATAATCCAGCGGGCGGGCGTTTCCTGTTTCAAAGGGATCACCGGCAAGCGTAATCTGGTTAATGTGCAGTTCGGCACAACGCGCGATGGCAAATTGGGTGGCCTGATTGTCAAAGGTATTCAGCGAATGCGCGTTGTTTTCCAGCCAGTCGAAAAATTCAGCACTGCGAATGGCGGCCACTTTCACCGCTTCCGCCAGACCAGCACGACGATCACGGTATGACAAGGTATTGAGCAGCGAAAAGTCGTTAAGAACCGCGAACGGCGGACAAAATGTACCGATAAGGTTCTTTGCCCCATAACCGTTCACGCCATTTTTCACTCCGACACCCGCGTCATTCTGGGCCAGCACTGTACTTGGCATACGCAGTAATTTAATGCCGCGGTGAAACGTAGCGCACACATAACCCACAGTGTCGAGCACAGCGCCGCCGCCCACCGCAATAACCACATTGTGTCTGTCAACCTGGTGTTTCAGCAGATACTGATAAAGCTTGTCTGTTTGCGATGCCTGTTTTATCGCCTCCCCGCCTCTCACTACCAATGGTTGCCCTTTCAGGTGTATGTATTGGTGATGCTGCTGAAAATAAGCCTGCGCCCGTTCCAGCCAGTCAGGACTTTCATTCACTACGCCCTGATCAACAATCAACACACAGCCTTGAGCCGCCTCTTCCCGGCGGGCTCTGAGCAAGAGTGTCAATAAATCAGAGTTGCTGAGGGAAAATACATCGTGAGTAAAACAGATGGGGTATTGATACTGAACCGTGAAGCGGGCTTTGATTGTCTGGATTTCTGTTGCTGACGGCTGAATGTCTGATGTCGATGCGCCAGCTGTAAAAGTCACACGGCGCCAAAGTCTCTGCAGCAGCCAGCCAATCACCGGAATCAGCACACTGCCGGCTACCACCAACAAGAAAGGATCACTCTTGTCACTATAAAGGCCGACATACGCATAAGCCCCCGCCAACCAACTGTTGGCCAGCGACGTTAACGCAAGGAATCTGATAAAGGGGTACTGAACCATACCAGCCGCAATCACTGAGGTTTCAGCAAGTACGGGCACACCCCGCATCATGATGAGCGCACCGCTCCCCATTTTCTCCGCTAATTGCCGTGCCTTTTGGCGTTCTTTAACAGATAACCAGCGCGTACCAATCCATTTTTCAGAGCAGTCGCCGAGCCAGTATCCAATACAGCAACCCAGAGTCAGCCCTAACCAGACAGAAGCCGCACCGGGTAACGGGCCTAAAACGGCCACAGCAGACATTGCCACAACGCTCGAAGGGACAGGCAAAATAATGTCAAATGCCAGCATAGCGACAACAAAGAGAAAGAGCAGAAAGAGCCCGGTACCGTGATAGCCGGACAGTTCAGAGATGGCTGATGACACCCACCGCATTGCATCCTGTTCAAATAATAAAAAGCTGACGATGATCAAGGCCATTACACTTGCACAGTAAAGCAGCAAGCCAGTGCCTGTTCGTTGAAATGTATCCATAATGTCCCAACCTTGCCCAACTGAAAATGGGTGACTCACCAACCGGGTACTTCGCACTCGCTTACTGACTTATCCCTGTCAACAGAAAGCAAAAAGGCACTCTGGTCACTCAACGCTGAGTCAAGAATCACACCACATAGTTTCCATAAAGGAATAATTGTTGTTTGAGTTGAATATAGCCCTGCCAGAATAAGGGCTAATGGAAGAACACGGCTTGTACTCAACCAAAGGTTTATATTGCGAGCTGATTAGGAAAAGAAATGTAAAAAACAATAAAGTCAGTTACATTTTAGTGAATGGACAAATAATCAAGTAACAATTTAAAATCAATAAATTAAGACGATACAGGATATAAAGACTTGGATTTTCACTCACCTGAAGATCTCAGGTAACCTATCATTCGTATCGCCACCATAGTTACTCCCTGTCAACTGAGTGAAAAAGCATATTGAATTCAAGTTCAGATTCGCTCACACACTGGAAGCCAAGACGTTCATATAAACGCCGGGCTGGGCTGCCTTTTAATACGCTTAAGGCTATAGACTCATTATTGTCCGTCGCTTTAGTTATCAGCTCAGTGATGAGTGCCCAGCCTATATTATGACTCTGATACTCGGGAAGGATTTGAATCTGAGCCAGATACCACTGGTTCAAATCTGCCTGATAAAATGCTTTAAACAAGCCAACACGCTTATCGGCTATTTCCACAATTTGCGCGTCATCAAAATGATAGAGAATTCGGTTTTTATAGGCATCTTTGTCTGTCGGTGCACCTGCCTTTTGCAAATGCTGCCGCATAGTCTGATCACGCAATTCCAACAAAAAGTCCATATCTGCCCATGTCGCTTTTCTGAGTCGAACCGGGTAAATGTCCATGCTTACTTCATCCTGTTTCATCTTCATCTTGATAATAAGTAGCATAGTATCAAACACTTAAAATCAATCCAGATCATACACACATCACTCATTCGAAAAAACCGAACAAGATGGAAGAAAAAACACACTGTAACGTGACCAAAATCACACTTAGTATAGCTGCATGCTTTAAAACATCCTTCTTCATCTGAATCAATTGTCGGAGTCACACTATGAAAACCTTTATTGCAGCCCTGTTCACAGCCGCCATCGCATTTTCCGGTTCAGCATTCGCCGATTTAAAAGAGTCACTCACGGTACAAGTTACGCCTTTAAAAGGCGGGGCGTGGGTGTTCGTTGAAAAAGAGGGCGTACCGCAGGCCAATGTTGATGTCTCTGTGCCAAACCAGAAATCCCATTACAAAACCAAAAAAGACGGGCGTGTGTTTGTTTACAGCCACAGAGAAGCGGCCCACACGCTCACCATCAACATTTCTGAACAAGGTGGCGAGACATTTGCGGTTCAACGTCTGATTCCATCAAGCCGATAATTCAGCAGCTGCCACTACTTTCTACTGACACAGGCGCGTTTATGCGCGCCTTTTGCTATCCTGCGCCCTGCCACTCCGCCCCTTTCTGCTGGTGAGAGTTAATCTCTGCCCTGCTTTTTTGTACTTGCCTGGCAACAATGTCAGGCTGTTTCCTTTTTCGTTTATTTGTGGACCGACCTCTTAGTTTAATATTCAACGTGGTGCACTATTATTTCCTGCTGGTATAACAGGCGGCTTACCTTAATACTGATAAATCAAATGGTTGGCCATATGAAATACCTTCATTCTGGATGTCAGCGTTCAGCACTGGCGCTGCTCATCTCAACAACGTTATACGCAAACACAGCCTCAGCCGCTCCGGCCTGCGAGATAGATGCCTTGTCATCTTCACCTTCGCCGATCAAGACGATTGAACAGGCCGATCTCGAATGCAGAATTGCCTGGTTCTCTGCGTCTTCTGATACATTGAACACGCTGTTCAGCGAGAACAACATCCGTCAGATACAACAGCAGTTAATGCTGCATGTCAGCAATTATCAGGGAGAAGCCCAGCAAGCCAGTGTCATCGAAAACCTCGGTGAATTTATCCGTGCCGCGTATTACGTGCGTTATCCGCAGAAAGGGCAGTACGGCGATTTTTCAGATGCATTAGATGTGTCCCTGGCGCATACCATTAATACTTTTCTCACCTCGCCCTACGCCAGCCAAGGTGGCAAAGAACAGGTCGCGGCGTTAAAAAGCATGACAACCATGGTAGACAACATCCGTCAGTTGCCTCTGACCATGGCCAACCAATTGCAGCTGCTGAATCATTTCACCGCGGAAAAAGCACAGGATCTACAATTTGTTGACACCCTCAATAACCTGTTCCGTGCCATGAGCGGGCATATCAGCGTGGACAGTTTCTATGATGATCTGGCACAGCACCCTGAGTACCTGGAACAGTTGCACCGGTTTATTCTCGATAGCGAATGGGCGCTGGGCACTGATGCGGATTTCATTGTGACCAATGCTGCACGTGAAATGGGCCGTCTGCTGGTGACACCTCACGAATCTACCCGAACTCAGGTGCTCGCCATTCTGGAGTCACTGCTTCAGCGCTATCCGCTGGGCGGCAAGAGCGACAAAATGTGGGTAGGTATTGCAGAAATGATCAATTACTTTGCCCCCGAGAAGGCAGAAGCGCTCGGGCTGAAAGATGCCAAGAATCAGCTTGAAGCCAGAGTGATGCCGCTGCGCCATCACTGTGACGGACCGGCGATTATACGGGCTCAGGCAATGACGCAGGAACAGGCTGCAGAGGCCTGCAATATCCTTGCTGATAAAGAAGCCGATTTCCATCAGGTCGTAAACAGCGGCTATCAGCCGGTGGCCGGCGATTATAACGACAGTGTTGAGGTGATCGTTTTCAACACCAATGCCGATTATGTCAGCTACTCTAACTTCCTGTTTGGCAATACCACCAATAATGGCGGGCAATACCTGGAAGGCAATCCGGCCAACCCTGACAATCAAGCCCGTTTTGTGGCCTACCGCAACGAATATGCTGAAGGTTACAGTATTCTCAATCTCGAACATGAATATGTGCATTATCTCGATGGCCGCTTCAATCTCTACGGGGATTTCAACGATGTGTTAAGCCCGGGACACACAGTGTGGTGGCTGGAAGGTTTTGCCGAGTACATGCATTACAAGCAAGGGTATGACGCTGCCGTTGAACTGGCTCGCAAACAAACTTACTCCTTGTCTGACATACTGAGCACCACCTACGAGCACGATCTGGACCGCATCTATCGCTGGGGTTATCTGGCCGTACGTTTCCTGATGGAAAACCATCCGAATGAGGTCGACACTTTGCTCTCTTACGCTCGTCAGGGTGATTACACACAATGGACCGAAACCGCAAAAACGCTGGGCACCCGCTATGCGGGCGAGTTCAATAACTGGTTACTGACAGTAACAGCTGACAGGGAACAGCCGGGAGAACCGCAGCCAAACCCGGATGAGGCGAGATCACTGGCATTAAACAGCGCTGTCACGCTTTCCGGCGCTGCTTACAGCGAGCAACTTTTCTATATTGATGTGCCCGCCAACACCCGTAACCTTGCCTTTGCGATCACAGGTGATGGCGATGCGGATCTATACGCGAGCTATGATCGCACCGCCCATTACTACGACTATGATTTCACAGCCTTTACGGCCGGCAGTAATGAAACCCTGACTATTACCCCCGACGCCAATGGCAACATCAAGCCTGGCCGTTATTATCTGAGCATTGCCGGGCGTGAAGCTTTCAATCAGATCACGCTGAAAGCCACGGCGGACAACGTCGAACCTGGTGAGCCTGGTGAGCATACCGGTTCACAGCCCGCGGATGATCTGACACCTGTCGTATTGGAAGCCGACAAACCTCAGACCCTGAGCGTGTCAGCGCAGCGTTATCTGGCGTTTTATGTTCCTGAAGCGGGGCAAACCCTGAGGGTCTGGGTGACACCCACCAAGCAAGATCAGAAAGGTAATGTCAGCCTCTTTGCCGCCCGCGCTCACTGGCCGACAGCCGAAAAGTATGAAACCGCTTCGGCCTATCCAGGTAATCAGGCGTTCATAGAAATCACGGCAGAAAAAGCCGGGTACATGCATTTGCTGCTGACCAATGAAGGAGACACCGCCAATGTTGAGGTGTACGCAGCTACTCTCTGACCTGACAGGCGGGATCTGATCGTCGAAATCAGAACGCGTTTTACAACATAAGCGTCACTCAAACAGCGCAGTACCGACACTGCGCTGTTTTTTGTTCTTTACCCGTTGAGAACTCTCTCAGACGTAAATACCTTTCATGCATCATCCTTAAACCGGTAATTTCTTTTTCCTGCACAGGCTTTTTCCATATTTTTTCACGACCATGCTTGTTCACGGACATGATTGTTCACGAATAGCTGCCACTACTCCATACTTAAAGCAAAACGACGTGCAGGAGAGATCAATGAGCAATACGTTTAAAGAGGTTGAGCAGCCATGCGACTGTAAAGACAGCTGCGGAGCGATCGAACGCATTCTGATGGCAAAAGACAAAGACTTAGGGGGGTTTTCCGTTCGCCGGCTGCTGCCGACAGCACAACAGAAAATGGTTGGTCCGTGGATTTTTTTCGACCATATGGGCCCGGCGAATTTTCCGGCAGGCGAAGGTATTAACGTGCGCCCCCATCCGCATATCGGCATAGCGACCGTCACCTATTTATTTGAGGGCGAAATTCTGCACCGCGACTCGCTGGGAAGCCTGCAGCCCATCAAACCCGGCGACATCAATCTGATGGTCGCAGGCAAGGGGATTGTGCATTCTGAGCGTGAACGTTATGAGGTTACCGCTGTTGATCATATTCTGCATGGCCTGCAGCTCTGGTTAGCGCTCCCTCTGGCCGACGAAGAATGTGAACCGGCTTTTTATCACTATCCGGATGACACTATTCCATCCCTAAATATTGACGGCGTACCTGTCAGAGTATTGATGGGAACCGCTTTTGGCGTGACATCACCTGTTCAAACATTCGCAGAAACGCTGTACGTAGAAGCGGATCTCCAGCCGGGGCAGCGCTTCACCCTGCCGATGGCTGATGAACGCGCCATTTACATTGCCAAAGGCCAGGTCACAGCAAAAGACAGCGACTTACCGGAACACAGTATGGCCATAGTGTCGCAGCAGGAAGGCATCACCATTGAAGCGAAAGTGCCCTCCCGCATCGCCATTATCGGGGGTGAGCATCTCGGGCCGCGTTTCATTGAATGGAACTTTGTGTCCAGCCGTAAAGCGCGCATTGAACAAGCCAAAACCGACTGGCGGAATCAAGACTTTCCACTGGTGCCCGGAGATGAGACAGAATTCATTCCTTTACCTGACTAACGGCAATGAGTAACAAGAGTCTTGATTTAACAGGCGCTTGCAGCTGATAACATAAGCGTCTGTTTTAGCAGTTTATATTGGCATTCTGGGCACTGACACTGGCTGACAGAAGGGCTATCTGCCCTGCACCTGCTTCTTCTTCACCAGCAAGCTGTATTGCTTAGGGGTAATTTTAGCGATGTGGCTGAACTCTCGGGTCATATGTGCCTGATCGGCAAACCCTTGCTCAGCGGCCAGATCCGCCAGCGGGATGTCAGGCGAGAGCTGTATCAGCTCCAGCGACTGTTTAACCCGAAGAATTCGCTGATAGTATTTCGGCGTCATGCCCATCCATTTCTGGAAATGCCTTTCTATCTGTCGGGTACTTACCGGAATGGGATGATAGCGGCTGTGAGGCTGAACGGCTTTCACTATCTCAGTAATGGTATGGCGGGCAGCATCGTCAATATCCAGATTGTGTGTCATCCAGCGATACATTGTTGCTATACGCGACTGATGGCGGCGGCAATGACGGAGCTGCTCTTGCAAGGGGGCAAGAAAACATAAATATTCCGGTTCATCGGCAATGGAAACCGGATGGTCAAAACGCTTGCCCAGCACGCTGTAGCCCATGCCCGGATGGAAACGAATCCCGGCCAGGACACTACCGGGAGGCAGAGTCACATACTGGGCTTCTTTGCTGTTAGGCATGATCATCACGCCTTCCGGTTGACTGTGATTGCCAAAGCAGACCTCGCCACCCAGATTGAACATGATGCCGCTTCCGGCATCACTGAACAGCAGTTTTTTCTCTTCACCAACCCGATCAAGCGGCACAGAAAGTGACCATATTCCCTGAACATGGTCTTTCAACACACCTTGCGGTTTAAAGATCCTGAAATCCATTTAACAGTCACTACCCTATGCTGCGGTAAAACTCCCTACTTTGGGTTTAAAGGTTTTTACCACTCGATTCCAGCTGTTAATTGCATTGATGGCGAACGTCAGATCAACCATAGCCTGTTCACCAAAGGTGTCCAGCACCTGCTGATACATAACATCGTCCACTGGTTTGCAAGCGCTGAGGTGTTCTGCAAATGCCAAAGCGACTTTTTCCTGCGCGGTATAAAACGGCATGTCGCGCCAGGCGTTCAATCCCCAGATACGTTCCGGTTGCTCACCCAGTTTGAGTGCATCTTTGCTGTGCATGTCGATACAAAAAGCACATTGGTTGATCTGTGATACACGCAGTTTCACCAGCTCCCAAATGATCATCGACATGGTTTGTGATTCACTGAACTGCTGATGGAAATAGTTTTCCTGCTGTACCAGAATCTCTATCGCTTGCGGGGCAATACTGAAGTAGTTTACGCGTTTCGTCATGTGATATCTCCTCTGTCTGAAACATGAAGATACTCACCGGGGCGTGTGATTTATTGAATATTTCCGACACAAGGCCACATTCGCTCAGTCATATCATCACCACACGATGAAAACGAAGCGACCTGTTGATAACGAGCAACAAACAGCAGTCACGCTGATTAATACGGAAAATACGATGAATACAGTATGACTAAGCTGTTGTGAATAAACGTTTTGTTGACCAACACACATGAGTTCTCGTTATTTATATGGCGTTGGCAGCATAAGGAGCTTTCAGACTGTTGCCTGTCCGGCAAAACAGAGACGAGTACAGGTGAAGTAAAACCAGAGGGAAATGACTCAATCATCGCTCACTGCATGGCCTGGCGGCGGTAGCCATGAAATGAATGATTGGGGGTGTTATGACGAAAAAACGCTGAAATGACCAATCACTTGATTGTCACTGTTCAGAATATGTCCCGAATGTGACCTTTCACAGTAGGAAAAATCTATATCTCTGCGGGCAATCTTACCCTGAAGGTGTACATGTCGGAGCAGGACATCATCATTTAACTGATGAAGACGTGAACTCCAGGATTTTTCTTCTTTATAAAGCGTAAAATTAACTATCACTTAATGGCTACCCTCTTATTTACGGGTGTATTACTAGTGCGACTTTGATGAAACCAAAATCGATGACGACCGATTGAACGAGACATAATATCTCCTTATTTTTTCTTTCATATAAGCAAAACTATTACGTAATAAAACGTAATCTGAAACTTGCTTATGATAAATATGCTAATGGAATTTATTTGCAGTTTGATGACAAAGCAAATGCTGGTGTTTGATGGTATGTTACGAAGGCGTTTGGAAGCTTACAGCTGACGTGCTTTTAAGGCAGGAGAGGCATAATTTTCGTTGTAGATACATTGGCGTAAAAGGCAAAATACCTTTTACGCCAATGAAAAAATTACAGCGCTACTACGTTAGCAGCTTGAGGGCCTTTAGCGCCCTGCTCTACGTCAAAAGACACTTTCTGACCTTCAGCCAGAGTTTTGAAGCCTTCTGAAGCGATTGCACGGAAGTGAACGAATACGTCAGCACCACCGTTGTCTTGAGTAATAAAACCGAAACCTTTCTCTTCGTTAAACCACTTAACCAGACCAGTTGATTTGTTAGACATAATTTGTCCCTTTTATATAGATGAATTCAAAATATTTACCGCATTCATGCGATGCGCTGAGAGCCTAAATTATTGAATGTCACAATGAAGCTAAGGGAAACACTGAGGATAACGACAGTTACGAAGAAATTCTGAGGTTTTACTTTGACTTGAAGTTGCATTAATTAATCTGAGCGACAGAGCAAGATGAATCATACGCTACTCTCCCCCTTTGTAAAGGTTTATTTGAGATTGATCTAAAAATAATATCGCTGACCGCCTGAAAACCCCTCCGTCCGCACATTCTTTCTTCAATTACGCTAATCCGTCTCATTACCCGGGGCTTGTCTGCCTCTGCCTGCCATCGCCTGCCAGACACTCAAACCGCACGCCGATAGCGTCATAACCAATGCGCTCACCTGCCAGGCTACTGGCACAGAAAATATTTGAGTCAGCCATGACAGCAAACCGCCTGTCATCACCCCACCGAGATTCAGACTCAGTGATAGTAAAGATACCGACGCACTCCGGTACGATGAGCCGACATGCCGATGTAACTCTGCCGCAACAACAGGACGAGACAGAAACACAGCGGAGATAAACACCCAGTTCGCCAATAAAAAACCCCAGGGATTACTCACAAGCGACATGCCAATCAGCGCCGTCGCTGCGCACACTGTATAAGCAGGCAAAATTGCTACAGCTGAAAAAGAATTAGCAGAAGCGCCCAGCAACCTGCCAAGAAGAGCTGCGAGCAAATAGTTAGAGGCCACTATAAATCCAACCCATTCAAGCATGCTGTTCCCGCCCTCTAGCATGGCGAACACGGGCTGCCAGTACACACTGTGGTTCGCCAGGGCATAGCCCATCAGCATTTGCCAGGCAAGAAGCATGATCAATACTGGATTTGCCATGAAATGCGAGAGTAAGTTACTGCCCATCGACAGCAGTGATTCATGCTTGTGGTCTTTTCGTGACTGCACATTTTCGCCTTCATGAAAAGTCAGAAAGCTGATCCCCAGGGCTGCGAAGTGGATTGCCATGCTCAGTATTAACGCCACCTTGTATGGATTGCCATTCAGATACGCCTGGCTGAACGTATATGGCACCTGAGCGGGTAATAGTCCACCTATTGCAGCACCAATACCCAGGCCTGATAACAGCCACAGGTTCGCACGTGACAGCGCCGCTTTGATATTTGCATGGCGCCCTTCTTTATAGCGCTGATTAACATACCATGCCTCTAAACACCCTGAGCCCAAAGCTCGCCCGATGCCGCCGATTGCCGATGCTATAATCACAGTCGTAATACTCGGAGCCAACACCAACAGCACAAAATTAAGCATATCAAAACCTTTCGCCAGCCGATAAACGGCCAGGTGTCCAAATCGATCAGCCAGAAAACCACTCGGCACTTCCAACACAACCATGACGATAAAAAAGGCGGCAAAGAACCAACCCAATTGCTGAAGTGTCATACCCTCTGCAAGACAGTACAAACCAGAAACCGCCATGAACACGCCTGCTGCACTGATGTCCAGCGCCAGATGAAAAGCATATCGGGTATCAAGATTCACTTTGCTTACCTATAGTTATGTCAGGAAAGCCAGTGTAATTTGCCTTCACTTTCAGTGATAATTCATAAAAACGGATTTATTTATAGATAAACAACTATGAACATGGATAAGTCATTTGCCTTGTTGCACTACTTTCAGGCGGTAGCGGAATACAACAGCTTTTCCCGTGCGGCGATTAAGCTGAACATTTCGCAGTCCACCATCAGTGCTCAAATCAAGAAGCTGGAGTCGCAGCTCGGCTGTGAGCTGTTTATTCGTGAGAACAAACATCACTTCAAGTTAAGCCGCGAAGGCATGAAGCTGCTGGCAGAGTGCCAGACCAGCCTGAACGGGTTGCGTCACTGTATGATGTCACTCAGCCAGACAGAGACTATGGCAGGTGCCATTAACCTGGCCTGTTCCGTCGCACTGGGCAATCAGGTTGTGCTGCCCGTGATCGAACAACTCATGGAGACTTACCCGCAGCTGGTTATCAACCTGATTGAAACCAGTCTTGAGAAAGCGTTCTTTGACGACGATTTGGATATCGCCCTGAATTTCTCTCAGCCCGAACCGGCCTTTTATTACCAGCGGGTGGCTGATGTCGATAAAGTGATTGTGGCCAGCCACGCATACCTGAAACATTATGGTACGCCTGCCTCACTCTCAGATCTCGGTGAGCACCGCTTGCTGATTCAGGCTAAGGGGAAATTAGACTGGCCGAACATCTATGCTCAGCAAAGTAAATTTTCGCTGCCTGAGCGCAGCCAGTATTTTGATAACAACCTGACCAAACAGCATGCCGCCGAAAGAGGTATGGGCATTGCCGTGTTACCCACCTACCTGTATTCGCCCAATAGCCAGTTAGTGCCTGTGTTACCGCAATACGCACCACGGCTGAGTGAGTCCCTTTACATCATGTGCAGCAAGAAAAAGGTCAGGCAGCCGGGCATGGTCGAACTGATCGTCGAAATCGCGGAAATGATCCGCCAGCGGCTTTACGATGCCACCCTTGCCGCTGACCTGTTACCGGGCCATGAAGCCGAGTCTTCAGTAACAGAACAACCAGCCCAGAAAACGGCAGAACGGATTCTGGACGAGTAACGCCTCAGGTGACCTGCTCACGATACAGCTTAGGGCTGACGCCCGATTTACGCTTAAAAACGCGTGAGAAGTACAAAGGGTCGGTATAGCCGACAATGCGACCGATATGATTGATGGAATAGTTAGTGGTGACCAGCAATTGCTTGGCACGACTGATTCGCTGATCATCCCTCCATTGAGTGATGGTCATCTCCATTTCATCACGAAACAAATGCCCGAGACGTGAAGGCGACAGGCAGATATGGGCGGATATATCTTCAATGCTGAAATCTTGATTCAAATGCTGCGTCATATAATTCATCGCTTCGATCACACGCGGATCAAGCGGCTTGCTCACCACATCCGGTTGCAGGCTCTTACAGCGAATCAGTAACTGCTCCAGCAGGTTTACAGCCAGGTCGTTGCGATACGGCACATCCGACTTAGAGGTGTATTCAATATCGATAAATAAATGTTCGATATGACGAATCGCCTCTTCATCTAACCCCCTGGTGATGTATACGCCATTCTTTTCTTCCTGCCAGTTCAGCCAGTCATGCCAGAATGCACGAGGCCGAAAATACACCCAACGGTGGAACCAGGAGGAGCAATCTTCTTTGCGTTGGTAGTAATGTGCCGCAGAAGGCGGGAATAGCAGGAGATCCCCGGGCTGGACATCAAACGCATCCTTGCCGTGGAAAATGGTCCCTTCCCCTTTGCTGGTGAAATTGATGATAAAACCTTTCATCCCGCTGGGGCGATCAATCGTGAAGTCGAGCTCATCCCCTTCGATAATCGGTGTCAGCCCGGCAACCAGGTGGGCGTCAAAATTGTATCCGGGTTTGAGTGGATCGTTTTGCATCATCAGTATTCTGTACCAGCTGTACGCAGCTCACTAGTGTATGCAGGCGGCGCATTAAGTACGAATGTTCTCATCACAGTTTTGACCTAACACCAGCCACAGAGAGGCCGAAAATGCTTCGCAGAAACCATGACTGGCCTGCTCGATTAAATATTCGCTTGGCTGACCATTTCGTTTAAACAGCCAGCTGACAGCAGGTTCAACATCCGATTGCGACCCCTGCAACGCGGGTGGCCTGATCTGATGCCCTAATTCAAGCCGGGAGGGAATTGGATTACGGGCCAGATAATCAATTTCCAGCCTGCCGCCACAAAACCGATAGGTCATGCTGACAGACAGGGTGTCACCTAAAGTCAGATTGCACCACTGCTCCAGCTGATGCGCTTTACGGCGAAATTGCCAGCGAATGTCATGCAAAGACAAAGCCCGGCCATTAATGTTTAGCGTTAACACGGCCTGGCACTGCGGCTGATCCCGAAAGTAGAGAATAAAGATTCCAGGTTCAGCGGCAGAGACTTCCACCCGCCAGTCCTGATAGCCAGTCGTCTCATTTTGCAACCATGCTGCTATGGCGTTGTCTTCTTTCACAAGTGATCCGTTAACTCCCTCTTCATCACGAAGAGGGAGCAAAATAAAGTTTAAATACCCGATGCTAACCGATAGTAGACGCTGTTGTTTTTCAGCTCGGATTTGAACGGACGAATCCGGGTATCCTGATCAATCAGCACCATTTCAATACCGGCCATTTCGGCGTAATCAGCCAGCATATCGACGGTTACCGACTGGCTGTATACAGTGTGGTGAGCCCCTCCGGCGTGAATCCAGGCGGCGGCAGCGGTAGCCAGATCAGGCTGCGGCTCCCAAAGAGCATGGGCGACGGGCAGATGCGGCAGTGCCTGTGGCGGGGTCACGGCTTCGACGGTATTGACCAGCATGCGAAAACGGTTACCCAGATCAATCACAGACACATTCACCGCCTGGCCGGCTTTGCCCCTGAACATCATCCGGGCAATATCACAACGGCAGCCAATGGTATGGCGGTGAATTTCAATCGCTGGCTTTGCATCGGCAATAGACGGGCACACTTCCAGCATGTGCGCGCCCAGTACCTGATCCTTCACACCAAAGTTATAGGTGTAGTCTTCCATGAAAGACGTCCCGCCACTGCGGCCCTGACCCATCACTTTCATGATTCTGGTCATCGCGGCGGTTTTCCAGTCTCCTTCGCCGCCGTAGCCGTAGCCTTTTTCCATCAAACGCTGAGTCGCCAAGCCCGGCAGATTGCTCAGGCCGCTCAGGTTTTCAAAGGTGTTGGTAAATGCCGTTGCGCCGACTGATTCGAGAAAACGCTCCATTCCCCGCTCCAGACGCGCTTCCTGACGCAGGATCGACAAGGTATCCGGATTCGACAGCAAAGCCGGATCAAGGGTATAGCGTGAGGCATACTCATCCAGTAAGGCTGAAACCTCCCCCTCGCTGACGGCATTCACATTGTCGCTCAGCTCACCCAGCCCATAGCCATGCACCTCGTAGCCAAACTGGATCTGGGCGGAGACCTTGTTGCCTTCGGTGACCGCCACCTGCCGCATGTTATCGCCAAAACGAGCCACTTTGAGCTGCTGCCCGGCATGGATCCCCACCGCCGCCCGGCACCAGTCATCAATCTGCTGATGAACCGACGGGTTTTCCCAGTGGCCGACCACCACTTTGCGGTCGATATTCAGACGTGTGCCAATGAAACCGAACTCGCGGCACCCGTGAGCACTCTGGTTCAGGTTCATAAAATGCATGTCAATCTCATCCCACGGCAATGCCGCATTGAACTGAGTGTGCAAGTGCAGGAAAGGTTTACTGAGCTGGCTCAGACCGGCAATCCACATTTTGGCGGGTGAGAAAGTGTGCATCCAGAGCACCAGTCCGACACAGTCCGGGTCGTTGTTAGCCAGACGGCAGACCGCCAGAATTTCATCCGGTGTTTTGACGGTACCTTTGTTCACCACAGGTACAGAAATAGCCGGCGACTGGTTGAGGCTGTGCACTATCTGCTGACTGTTCTGTGCCACGCTGTTTAATACTGCAGGCCCGTAAAGGTGCTGTGACCCGGTTACAAACCAAACGTGTTTATCGCTGAAAACTTTCATCGTTATTCCTTAGTTCTTATCCGTTTCACCCTGTCCGTAATAGGCGTTTGTGCCATGCTTACGCAGGTAGTGTTTATCCAGTAATGCCGGGTTAACGGCACAAACAGCCGGGTTAATTTGCAACGTCTGTGTGGCCATCGCGGCAACGGTTTCCAGCACAACAGCGTTATGGACCGCCTGATCGGCATCGCTGCCCCAGCTGAAAGGAGCGTGTTCTTTGACGATAATGCCCGGGATCGCCATGGCATCCTGGCTGCCTATGGTTTCCACTATCACCAGGCCGGTATTGTGTTCGTAGTCCGTGGCGATCTCTTCATCGGTCAATGCCCTGGTGCAGGGGATGTTGCCGTAGAAATAATCAGCGTGCGTCGTCCCTAATGCCGGAATCGCTTTCCCGGCCTGCGCCCAGGCTGTGGCTTGCGGTGAGTGGGTATGCACTATCCCCCCGATATCCGGAAAGGCCTGATACAGGGCCAGATGGGTTGCCGTATCTGAGGAGGGCTTCAGGTCGCCTTCCAGCACATTGCCCTCAAGATCCAGTACCACCATGTTTTCGGCGCTCAGCGCGTCATAGGCGACACCACTGGGCTTGATCACCACTATGCCCTGCTGACGATCAATGCCGGAGACATTGCCCCAGGTAAAAGTCACCAGCTTATGGCGCTGCAAGTCCATGTTCGCCTGCCAGACCTGATGGCGCAGCGCCTGTCGCCGTGCTCCCGCACCACTGCCCTGCGCAGCAAGCTGTAACGAAACATCAGTGGTCATGATTGCGCTCCTGTGACAGTTGGAACTCGAACAGGGCTTCCAGTTGCTGCCCGAGTTGCTGATAGCTTTGATAACGTTGTTGATTCATTTTTTCTGTACCTGTCAGCGGCGAGTAAACCCGGCTGATCGGGCTGGCCATCTGTGACTGTGCAACACCCGCCGACGGGTACACACCGGCGGCCACTGCCGCAAAGATAGCGGCGCCAAGCGCGCAGCACTGCTCTGACTCAACCACAGCAATCTCCCGTCCCAGCACGTCAGCACAGGTTTGCATTACCAGCGGGGATTTTTGCGAAATACCGCCAATGGCAATCACGCGTTTAACGTCAATGCCCTGCCCGGTAAAACAATCCACTATGGCTTTGGCCCCGTGGGCGGTAGATTCCACCAGCGACAGAAACAGTTCCGGTGCATCCGAGCCCAGATTGATGCCGGTGAGCGCACCTTTAAGGCGTTGATTGGCATTGGGAGTGCGGCGCCCGTTATGCCAGTCCATTGCCACAGGCAAACTGAGATCGCGCTCTGTGCCAAGTGCGGCCTGGCTCAACGCTGGGATCAGCTGTTTTTCGATGTCATCAAGCGGCAGGTGGGTTTGCGGATGCTGCCGGGCATACGCCACTAACGGCCACATCAGCAGCCGCTTATACCAGGCGTAAATATCACCAAAAGCAGACTGACCGGCTTCCAGTGCCACCAGCTCCGGCATGGCACTGCCTTTCACCTGACCACAGATCCCGTGTACGGTTTTTTCACCCAGCATCTGGTTATTGACCATCAGGATGTCGCAGGTCGATGTGCCAATCACCTTGACCAGATCATGCTCACCCGCACCGGCACCGACCGCTCCCATGTGGCAGTCAAAACCGCCGATGGCAATGGCAATCCCCTCCGGCAATCCCAGCTTACCGGCCCAGGTCGCAGACAGCTGACCTGCCCGTTCGTCCGATGTGAACACCTCAGTGAACAGCCGCTCTCTCATGCCGTCTAATGTCGGGGAAATTGCAGACAGAAAAGCCTGATCAGGCAGACCGCCCCAGCTGTCATGCCACATGGCTTTATGGCCGGCAGCGCAGATACTGCGGCGTAAGCGGTCAGGGTGTTCATTACCCGATAACAAAGCCGGCACCCAGTCGCAAAGCTCCACCCAGCTATGGATATGTTCAACAAGCTCCGGTGCCTGTTCCGCCACCCAGGCAGCTTTTGCCCAGAACCATTCCGAGGAGTAAATACCACCGACATAACGGGTGTAATCGGGAAAATCATGCGAATGCGCCAGTGCATTGATCCGCTCCGCCTTGCTGACCGAGGTGTGGTCTTTCCACAAAATGAACATGGCGTTGGGGTTGTGCGCAAACTCTGGCCGCAGCGCAAGCACATTGCCTTGCGCATCAATGGGCGCCGGGGTTGACCCCGTGCTGTCCACACCAATCCCCACCACAGATTGAGCGACCGCTGGCGGCACCTGGCTGAGTGTCTCGGCAATGGCCTGAGTCATAGACTCGGTATAATCCAGCGGGTGATGGCGAAACTGCGACTGACCTGGCTCACAGTATTCTCCGGCCATCCAACGGGAATAATAAGCCACCCCTGAGGCAATCTCTTTGCCGTTCCGGGTATCCACCAGCAGCGCCCTTACCGAGTCCGATCCAAAATCGAGACCGATAACACACCGCTGTTCTGCACTGATCTTGTCCATGACTGCTCCACTCGTCGTCCTGATCTTTTTCTTTTATAACCAGGGCGCACGTTTTCAGCCATGAATCTAACCGCTATAAATATGGATAAATTCGTCAGTGACTCCAATTTGTGTGCAAAGAACAAAATGGCCACCCGGCTAATCAAACAGGCGTGTAAAACGTTTACAAATTCATAATTGCCGCAAATTAATGCGCAATAGGTTTTATATTAATGAAAAAATGCGAATCACATCATAGCCATTCACGCTATATGCATGGACAAAATCGCTGCCTTTTTCTGCTGTGATTTTCATCACGCCAATTCTCCGTTTCTTGCTCAAATAATGATTCCCGGTGAAACAAAAAATCCTACACGTAGACGGAATTACAATATGAAAAAAATCACACATACGCTTGCTGCGGTCGCACTGACAGGTGCGACATTACTCAGTGCTTCCGCGAATGCATTCTGGGGAAGTGACGATGACACCCTCAAGCTGGGTTATCTGGTGAAACAACCGGAAGAACCCTGGTTCCAGACCGAGTGGAATTTTGCCGAGAAAGCCGGCAAAGATTATGGCTTTGAAGTCATCAAAATGGCCGTACCTGACGGAGAAAAAACCCTCAATGCCATTGATACGCTGGCGGCCAGCGGCGCGAAAGGCTTTGTTATCTGCACCCCGGACCCCAAACTCGGGCCGGCAATCATGGCAAAAGCCAACAGCTACGACATGAAAGTCATTACTGTTGATGACCAGTTCCTCAATGCCAAAGGGCAACCTATGACAAGCGTGCCCCTGGTAATGATGGCCGCCAGCGAAATTGGCTATCGTCAGGGCAGCGAGTTGTACCAGGAAATGACAAAACGTGGCTGGGATGCCAAAACAACGGGCGTCATGGCCATTACTGCCGATGAGCTGGATACTGCACGCCGCCGGGTGGACGGCGCAGTAAAAGCACTGACGGAATCCGGTTTCCCGGCCGCTCAGATTTACCGCGTGCCAACCAAATCCAATGACATTCCAGGCGCCCTTGATGCGGCTAACTCTCTGCTGGTGCAGTATCCGGATGTGAAACACTGGCTGGTCGTGGGGATGAATGACAATACGGTGCTGGGCGGTATCCGTGCCACTGAAGGACAAGGTTTTGCCGCTTCAGAAGTCATTGGCATCGGCATCAATGGTGTCGATGCCGTCAACGAGCTGGCGAAGTCTCAGGCCACCGGCTTTTATGGCTCACTCCTGCCAAGCCCGGATGTTCATGGCTATAAGAGTATTGAATCCCTGTACAAATGGGTGAAAGAAGACGTTCAGCCACAGAAATTTGTGGAAGTCACCGACGTGGTACTGATCACGCGCGACAACTACAAAGCCGAACTGCAGAAGAAAGGTCTGTAAGCCCGAACCGGGCGGCAGTGCAACATTGCCGCCCAATGATTCTACAGGAGTACGCATTATGGCTACGTCCCCTTCCAGCCTGGAATTTCGCCAGATTTCGAAGCATTTTCCCGGTGTCAAAGCCCTGTCTGACATCAGCTTTCGGGTCAGCAGCGGCAGTGTGCATGCGCTTATGGGCGAGAACGGTGCCGGTAAATCGACCTTACTGAAAACCCTGAGCGGCCTTTACCAGCCTACCAGTGGCGAACTGGTGATCAATGATAAAGCCGTTCGCCTTTCTTCCACTGTCGATGCGCTGGAGCAAGGCATCGCCATTATCTATCAGGAATTGAACCTGGTTCCTGAGCTCAGTGTCGCGGAAAACATTTATCTCGGTCAACTGCCCACCAAAAACGGCAAAGTGGACACCGAGACCTTAAATCGCAATGCCAGCGCGCAGCTGGCACGACTGGGCGAAGATTTTGACCCGTCGCTGCCTTTGAAGACCTTTTCCATCGGTCAGTGGCAAATGGTGGAAATTGCCAAAGCCCTGAGCCGCAACGCCACCATTATTGCCTTTGATGAGCCGACCAGCAGCCTGTCACAACGTGAGATCGATAACCTGTTCAAAGTGATCCGCGAGCTGCGCGATGACGGCAAAATCATTTTGTACGTCTCTCACCGAATGGAGGAAATCTTCTCGCTGTGTGATGCCATTACGATATTTAAAGACGGTAGCCATGTGCAGACCTGTGATGACATGGCCCATCTGACCCACGACAAGCTCGTCGAGCTGATGGTGGGACGTGAGATCAACGACATCTACAACTATCGCTCCCGCCCCCTGGGTGAGAGTGGCCTGAAGCTGGATAAGCTGACGGGAACCGGTTTGAGTGCACCCGTTTCGATGGACATTCGCCAGGGGGAAATTCTGGGGCTGTTTGGCCTGGTTGGCGCGGGGCGCACTGAACTGACACGGCTGATCTTTGGTGCCGAAAAACCGGATTCCGGCGACATTTACCTGCACAACCAGAAAATGCAGATCCGCAGCCCTAAAGACGCCATCAAAGCGGGCATTACCCTGTGTCCTGAAGATCGCAAAGCGCACGGCATAGTGCCGATTCTCTCGGTCGAAGAAAATACCAACATCAGCGCCCGTCCCTGGCATCTCAAACTGGGCGGTGTGATTAACCGTGTGTGGGAGCGCAAAAATGCCGAGACGCAAAGTCAGGCGCTCAATGTCAAAGCCGCTAACCTGGAGCAGGCTATCGGCCAACTGTCCGGGGGCAATCAACAGAAAGTGATCCTTGGCCGCTGGCTGTCGACCGACATGAGCGTGATTTTACTGGATGAACCCACCAGAGGCATTGACGTTGGCGCGAAATCGGAAATTTATGAGCTGATTTTCAAGCTGGCTGAAAACGGGGTCACTGTCCTGGTTGTCTCCAGTGATTTACCCGAAGTGCTGGGGATCTCTGACCGCCTTCTGGTCATGAAGGAAGGCAGGATAACAGGCGAACTGACCCGTGATGCCTTTGATGAACAAACCGCGCTTCGCCTGGCCATGCTTGGCGACGCCCCGATTGCCGCTTGATGAAAAGGAACCTTCTCATGGCTACGAGTAGTACGACGAAATTAATCGAATCTGAGCACAGCTCCGGCACCCTGAACATGTCCGCTGTCTGGGATAAATACGGGATGCTGATGGTGTTCGCCGGCCTGTTTTTACTCTGTGCGTTTTTTGTCCCTTATTTTGCCACCCTGGTGAATATGAAAGGATTGGGACTGGCCATTTCAATGAGCGGCATGGTGGCCTGCGCCATGTTGTTCTGTCTGGCGTGTGGCGACCTTGATCTGTCCGTTGCCTCAGTGATCGCCTGTTCAGGGGTGGTCACCGCCGTGGCGATCAATGCCACCGGCAGTGTGGTGCTGGGTGTGGGCGCAGGTTTGCTGTCCGGTGTGCTGTTTGGCTTACTGAACGGTTTTGTCATTGCCAAACTGCAGGTCAATGCCCTGATCACCACACTGGCCACGATGCAGATTGCGCGTGGTTTGGGCTATATCATCTCGGACGGTAAAGCCGTGGGTATCACGGAGGAAAGCTTCTTCGCCTTAGGTAATTCCTCGCTGCTTGGGATCCCGACGCCTGTCTGGCTGACCCTGATGACCTTCGCGGTGTTTGCTTTTCTGCTGAACCGCACTGTTTATGGCCGCAATACGCTGGCCATCGGCGGCAATGAAGAAGCAGCCCGGCTGGCCGGGGTCAATGTCGTCAAAACCAAGATGATCATTTTCACTGTCTCCGGCTTCATCTCCGCACTGGCCGGGGTGATACTCGCGGCGCGCATGACCAGTGGCCAGCCCATGACCTCAGTCGGCTTCGAACTGGTGGTGATTTCAGCGTGTGTTTTAGGCGGTGTGTCCCTGAAAGGCGGGATAGGCAAAGTGTCTTATGTGATTGCCGGTGTGCTGATTCTTGGCACAGTCGAAAACGCCATGAACCTGCTGAATATGTCCCCCTTTGCGCAATACGTGGTGCGCGGGTCCATTCTGCTGGCAGCTGTCATCTTCGACCGTTATAAGCAAACCTCCCGCAAAGCCTGATATCGGCCATCCTGTCGCGCGCCCCTCTTTGCAACGGGAGGGGCGCACAAACAGAAATCATTGCCCTGCTCCTTCGTATCACGGTTTCGCCGCCTACACTTGTGGTAACTCCTTTTGCACAGAAGGTGAGCCATGACAACGGGATTATTTGTCTTCAGTTACGATTTGCGCCTGCACGATAACCCAGCGTTGAAGCAAACGGCTGAGCAGGTGGATAATCTGTTGTGTCTCTACTGTCTGCCGCAGCAAGGGATGGATCCGTATCCGGCACACAGGACGCAGTGGGGCAAGCCGCGGCAAGCGTTTTTGCTGGCTTCGCTGGCGGATCTGAATCACCAGCTTGCCGAGCAGCATCAGCACCAATGCCTTCTCGTGCGCGACACGCCGCTGGAAGCAACAATTGACGAGCTGCTGGATCAATACCCGATTTCCGTCATCGGCCGCAGTGAACAGGCTGGCTATTACGAAAACCAGAGCTGGGCGTATATTGAGGCCCAATACCCGGACGTCACTTTTCTGACCATTCCAACTCATACCCTGTTCACGCGGGCACTGCTGCCTTTTACACTCAATGAACTGCCCGTCAGTTTCACCCAGTTTAGGCTGATGACAGAAAAACTGGATTGCCGTTCAGAGTCTGTGGGTGATCTAGAGCTGCCGCCGCCGCCCGCTTTGCCGCAAACCGCTCCGCTCCACCCGATCAATCTGGCGCGCACCCAACTGAACAGAATGCCGGAGCAACCTTCCCTCTCCCGCGGCTTCACCGGCGGCGAAACGGCAGCTTTTGAGCATATTCAGCGCTATTTCTCCGGCGATTTACCTGCCCGTTACAAAGAGACACGTAATGCGCTGGATGGCTGGGACAATTCGACCAAGTTTTCACCCTGGCTGGCGCTGGGGTGTCTGTCCCCGGTCACTGTGCTGCGCTATCTGGACGATTATCAGAACAAGGTCATCAGAAATGACTCAACCGAGTGGATTCGGTTCGAGCTGTTATGGCGTGAATACTTTCAGTGGTATGCCCATGCCTACCGCCAAAAGTTGTTCTATTATCATGGCATTAAAAAACAGGGGCCAATCAACCGCCATGATGAGGCGCGTTTTCAGCAATGGTGCAACGGCAAGACAGGTTATCCGATTGTTGATGCCTGCATGCGACAGCTCAATCAGACCGGCTATATGTCTAACCGTGGCCGCCAGCTGGTTGCCAGTTGTTTTGTCCACGAACTGGCCCTCGACTGGCGCTACGGTGCCGCTTACTTTGAGCAGCAGTTGATCGACTATGATGTCGCGTCTAACTGGGGCAATTGGCAGTATCTGGCCGGAGTGGGTGCCGACCCGCGGGGCTGGCGCTATTTTGATCTGGAGAAACAGACGAAAATGTACGATCCTGATGGCGACTTCATTCATCGCTGGTTAAATCATGGCAGCCACTCACTATAAAACCTTAAGGCTGATCCTGGGCGATCAGCTCAATGCGCAACATTCCTGGTTTCAGTCAAAGGACGACAGTACGTTATATCTGATTGCCGAATTGCATCAGGAAGCGACTTATACCAAGCACCATGTGCAGAAAATCTGCGCCTTTTTTGCCGCCATGAAAGCCTTTGCAGGCGCCCTCAATCAAGCCGGCTTTCATGTCTGCCACCTGACGCTGGACGACACCGAGGCATACAAAAGCCTGCCGGAACTGCTTCACAAACTGGTGTCAGATCATCAGATAGAAGTGTTCGAATACCAGCGACCTGATGAATACCGCCTGCTGCAACAGCTGCGAACCTTAGCCCTGCCTGCCAGCGTATCGTGCAAAGAAGTCGATACCGAACACTTCCTGTTGCCATTTAACGAGATTCCCCGCCACTTTGCCCAGGGCAAACATGTCCTGATGGAACATTTTTACCGAATGATGAGACGTCGCTTTGCTATCCTGATGCAGGGCGAAAAACCTGAGGGAGGCAAATGGAACTACGACAAAGAGAACCGGCATAAGCTGACCAGCGTGGATCTTGCGGCCATTCCGGCACCGCTGCGTTTCAACAACCCGGTCAGTGATATCCTGTCCCGGCTGAAAAAACACCGTATTCCGCATTTTGGTCAAGCCTCTGATTCACTGCTATGGCCGGTGACACGCCGACAGGCCATTGAATTGCTGAACTATTTTTGCCAGCACCAACTTCAGTGTTTCGGCTATTTTCAAGATGCCATGACAGATCAGAGCCAGCACCAGTGGAGTCTCTATCATTCGCGGTTATCTTTTTCCCTTAACACGAAAATGCTGCACCCGATGCAGGTCATTCAGACAGTATTGACCCACTATCAACAGGCCGATGGCAGGATATCTCTGGCACAAGTGGAAGGTTTCATACGCCAGATACTGGGCTGGCGCGAATACGTGCGGGGAATTTACTGGGCCAATATGCCTGACTACGCCAGCAGCAACACCCTTGGCGCTAACCGGCAGTTGCCGGATTTTTTCTGGACGGGGAAAACAGGCATGGCCTGCCTGAAGGCAGCCGTCTCGCAGTCATTGGATTACGCCTATGCGCACCATATTCAAAGACTGATGGTCACAGGCAACTTTTGTCTGCTCACGGAAACTGATCCCGATCAGGTCGATGCCTGGTATCTGGGTATCTATGTCGATGCCATTGAGTGGGTTGAAATGCCCAACACCCGGGGGATGTCTCAGTTTGCTGATAATGGCATTATTGCCACTAAACCCTATGCGGCAAGTGGCAACTACATCAATAAGATGAGTGACTACTGTCAGTCCTGCCAATACTCTGTGAAAAAGAAAACCGGCGCGGATGCCTGTCCCATTAACAGCTTGTACTGGCGTTTCATGGACAAGCACCAACAGCGTCTGGCCGTAAACCCAAGAATCGGTATGATTTATCGCAGCTGGGATAACTTAGCGGACAAGGAACGGCAGGCAATACTCAGCCGAGCCGAATTCTGCCTCAATAACCTGGATCAGCTCTGACTGCCTCTTCGGTCCAGTTCATCACACTGCTGTTTCAACCAGCGCCCCAGGGTGATAATGGCGGTTTGCGTGGCGCGGGATTTTTTATACACAAAGTAAAAACTGTCGCCGGTCGGCAGCTCGTGCATGGGGATCCGCACGAAGTGCTGTTGCCTGTCGATGTCATTCATCAGGTAGTCATTGAGAAAAGTAATGCCCTGATCATAGCGGGCCGCTTCTGCCGCCAGCAACATATGGCTGAACAACTGAAATCTCGCCTGTTCAGGCAGCTCAAAACCACCCAGCATACACCAGCGGTGCCAGTCTTCACCGTGTTTGGCATCTTTAAAAATAGATCGCGTAGTGAGCAGCGGATGTTCCCACAGGGCGTCCGGCAGCGGTTTGTCCCGCATTTGCAGCCAGAGCTTATGGCTGCACACCGGATACAGCTGCTCATGATACAGCAACTCTGAGATGAAATTATTGCGCTTGGGTGGCGAGACAGTAATAAAACAATCGGCCAGTTCGTCACTGAAATTCGGGTCGTTACTCACCATATTTAACGTGAGCTCTATTTCAGGGTGCAGCTGACGCAGGTTTTCCAGCCGTGGGATCAGCCATTTCACCGCCAATGAGCTGTAAAGTGCCAGGCGAATCTTGCCGCCTTCGCCTTCCCGGATCTGCTGGCTGGCTTCGGAGATATCAGCCAGAGCATGGCTGATCTGCTCGTAATACTTTTCACCGACGGGCGTCAGAGACAACTGACGACCCTGGCGCTGGAACAGTTCTTCGCCCAAATAATCTTCTAAAAGACGAACCTGATGGCTGACCGCACTTTGCGTCACACTCAAAAATTCCGCCGCACGGGAAAAACTGTTCAGACGGGCGACAGCCTCAAAGTAATGAACAGCGCGAAGTGGTGGCAGCTTCACTATCTAAAAAACTCATACCAAAAAAATTTATATCATTATACTTCATCACTACCGCTGGTTTATGCTTTGGATCACAGTTTGTTGTCTCGTTGACATTTCATTAACCCCAAAAAAAGAAGGAGCAGCCCATGCCTCAAATGTCTGTCGGTTTAGCCATGATATTGCTGATTGTTGGCAACTTAATTGCTGTGTGCTCCGATGCCATGATTAAATCATTGGGTGATGAAACGGCTATTTTTCAGTTTGTTTTTTTCCGCCAGTTAACCGCCGTCGCTATTCTTGCCCCCTTCTGTATCGGCACCAAAAAAGCCGATTTTTTTGCCGGGTTTAAGTGGCATGCGCTGCGCGGACACATTTGGTTGCTGGGCATGGTCTTTATGATCATCTCCATTACCAGCCTGCCACTGGCAACAGCGAATGCCATCTTCTATGCCGCCCCGCTGATCATGCTGCCTATGGCCATGATGCTGTTTCAGGAAAAGCTGACCAAATATTCTGTCGGCGTGGCGGTGATTGGTTTCATTGGTGTGCTGGTGATTATCCGCCCGACTGAAATCAACTGGGCTGCCATTGCGGCTCTGATTGTCGCGTTTACGCTGGCCTGGAACAACCTGCTGGTACGTAAGCTGCCAAAACACCAGACTGTGGCACAAACCCTGATGCTGACCAACCTGGCAGGTATGCCGGCAGCACTGGGCCTGGCGCTTTGGGAAGGACAGCCCTGGGACTGGTCGCCGCTGCTGACAGCGGCCGGTTCAAGCACTTTCATTATGATTTATGCCGGCGCCTGCGTACTGGCTTACCGCTCGGCGGAATCAAACAAGATAGCGAGCGCCGAATACAGCGGGCTGATTGGCGCTGTGATCATCGGCATGCTGTGGTTTGACGAAGTACCTGACTTGCCAATGATTCTTGGCACCATGATGATCATCGCGCCCCTGATCTGGCTGGCACAAAAAGAAAAGCGTGCCAAAAAAGCCGCGGGGCTCAAACCCCTGGAAGCAGCAGTCGCTACAGATACTGCAGACGAAACCAAAGCCTGACAATTAACTATCCGTTGTGCGACAGAGTGGGAGCGCCTGCCCGCCCTGTCGCTTTTTTTTTATTTGGCCTTCTTATTCGCCTCTGAACGCCCGCTCCAGGGCGGCAATCTCCAGCCTGGTCATGGTCAGAAAGCATTGTGTTAACCGCGCCAGCTTAACGGGATCATCACTTCGCATCATCGTATCCATAGATTTCGGCACAATCTGCCATGACAAACCAAATTTATCTTTCAGCCAGCCGCACTGCCCTTCCTCACCGCCATCCTGAGATAAAGCCGTCCAGTAACGATCGATTTCGGCCTGATCGTCACAATGAATAACAAAAGAGATCGATTCATTAAAAGTGAAAAATGGCCCGGCACTGATCGCGGTGAATGGCTGTCCGAACAATTCAAAGTTCACTACATCAACACTGCCTGAAGGGGTGTCTTCAATCTTGGTGACATTGACAATTTTTGAGTTGTCAAAAACTTGCGTATAAAAGTCGGCGGCTTCAACCGCTTCTTGATCAAACCACAAGTGAGGGGAGATTTTCGCCTGCTGAAACGATGCCATAGAACCTCCGGGAAACTGGACAGGAACACAAAGAAAAACGGCATACTGTATCGACCAAGTGTAGATGAAGACGCGGCGTTTTGAGCTGACTATTACTGAGTTAACATCGGCCTGTCATCAGGTACTGCGCCCAGTCTGCGCGACCGTTGGCTGTGGCTGCCTGCACAGCCGCCTGCACATCGTAATCAACGCGGTGAAAGGCGACATCCCAATCCCCCTTGTCCTGTAAAGTCAGCACCGCATACGACGCTTGCGGAGTGTGATTTTGCATCGCATGAGCCAACGGCAGTTCATCAGCATAAGCCTGAAGGCCCACACTGCCTGGGTTAATCACTGTCTGTCCCGTCGACAGCCGGACACAACGGGGAATATGGGTATGACCACAGAGAATAATGGGTGAACGGATGTTTTTAAGATGCGCGGCTATCTCAGCATCTGCTTTGACCAGCGGATGGCCCGAGCTGACCTCTTCCAGCAGATACACCAGATCATCGTCCGGCGTGCCATGGCAGGCGTAAATCTCATCGGATATCCGGGCATCAAAAGGCAGTTGCTGCATCCAGTCCAGCGGGGCCTGTCCTAAATCATTGAGGATAAACTGCAGCGTGGGATTGGCAGCCACTTCTGCTGCACTCGACTGGTAAATTTGCCGATCCTGATTACCTGAAATGGTCAGCATCTCTTGCTGCTGCAAATAATCAAAGGTAGCACGAGGGGCTATCGGGCCGTATAAAATGTCACCCAGATTCACCAGCCGGGTCACCCCCTTGCTGAGCGCATCCTCAACCACAGCCTCCAGCGCAAAGACATTACTGTGAATGTCCGATAACACGGCATATTTTTCCAACTCACACTCCTTGTGATGATTCTGTGCTTACCGTTGACCTTCTCCGATTATCTTTTCCCTGCCAACAATGTCCTACTGCACCCCACTTTGCACCGTGTAAAAAACATAGCCAAACAAGGCAGCGAATATCACGACAGTCAGAATCAGTTTTAGCCAGAGCCCTTTCATCCGTTCTCCTTGTCAGATTGCACAGTGATCAAAACTCACCCTCGGCCCCAGCAGCGTTCAGACCCGCATGCGTCATTGATCAATTGATCATGGCTCATGCGGGTCGTTAACATTGCCGGAGTAATGTTTATTAAGCCGTCTCAGCTAACAGCGTATCGATAACCTGCTTCAAGGTGTCTGTATCCTGCGCACCGGAAAGCAGGTACTTTTCATTAAAGACAAAAGCAGGAACGGCGGTGATCCCCTGCCCGGTCCAGGTTTGCTCTTCAGCTCTCACGGCTTCAGCAAAATTGCCCTGTTTCAGCACCAGCTCGGCTTCTTTGCGATCCAGGCCGGCGGCCTCAGCGGCATCCAGCAGCACAGGCAAAGCACCCGGATCATCCTGCTCGGTGAAATAAGCTTCAAAAAGCGCCAGCTTCAGCTCTGTCTGCCGGCCGTAGCTCGCGGCCCAATGCAACAGCTGATGGGCTTTGAACGTATTGTAGATACGGGAGAGTGGGGTGAAATGGAACCGAATACCGCACTCTTCACCTAAAGCGATGATCCTGGCTCGGTTCTGTTCACTTTGTTCGGCTGTGATCTGATATTTCTCGGCCAGATGCTCACTCAGCAGCTGGCCGTCTTCCTGCATCGCCGGATTCAGTTCGAAAGGATGCCAGCGCACAGTAAACTGTACCTGATCTTTATAGGCCGCCATAGCCTGCTCCAGTCGTTTGTAACCAATGTAGCACCAGGGACAGACGACATCAGATACGATATCAATGGTTAAGTGGGTATGCGTTGACATGCATTTCGTCTCTTAGTTCAGGTGGGCTGATAGTGGTTAGCGTGGCGTAAAAAATCAACCCATAATCCCTAAAAATGAGATCTTAAAATTAAGGCTCAGCTAACACAGAGGTATCCCAATGGACATAAATCGACTTGTCGCTCATCTCAAAAATCATGCCTTTTGCGCCTAATCCGCTTCTTCTGTAAACAGGCTGATTGCGGTCATCGCGGTATTGACCCGGCTCTCCCCGTGCCGGATGAAAATCGTAATAAACGCCATCTGCTCTGTCTATGGTGATATAGCCATGATGCTGAGACAGCACGCACAAGTAACGGCCTGAGGGTTTATCTGCACCTTTGGGGTATATATCGCAGCGGGCATCAACGATGTCGGCCTGCACAGGCAGGACAGAACCTGCCCAGAACAAAGCAAGGAGAAAAAGAGTCGCACACCATTTCCACAACAAACTGACCATACTTGCCTCCGCGACGAACCCAATTCCACGAAGTCAGTGTCGGTATGAGTGTAGCACGCTGATTCAGACACTCAGGTCGCTGATAAGCGCCGACATCGTCTGAATTCGATGATTTGCCTGTTTATCGCGTTTTTGAATCAGGACAGGCAAGAAGGGGCCGTTAAGATGGCGCCGTTTGCTACGCCATATGTTATTCCCTACAATTCTCATCAGATAACGAACCCTAAGGTCATCCCTGATGAAAATTGATTTAAACACGCTGATCACTGAAAGCCGCAACCCTGCCAGCCAGGTGATAGACACCCTGTCGACCGTCGACATGCTGAAGGTCATCAATGACGAAGACAAGCAAGTGGCGCTGGCTGTTGAGCGCACCTTGCCGCAAGTGGCTCAGGCTGTTGATGCTATCGCGATTGCTTTTCAGCAAGGTGGCCGCTTAATTTACTCAGGCGCAGGGACATCAGGCCGCTTAGGCATTCTGGATGCCAGTGAATGCCCGCCCACTTATGGCAGCGACCCGTCTCAGGTTATCGGTTTGATTGCCGGTGGCCGCGAAGCGATTTTCCGCGCCGTAGAAAATGCAGAAGACAACAGCGAACTGGGTGCAGCAGACCTGAAAGCCCTGAATTTTTCAGACAAAGATGTGTTAGTCGGCATTGCTGCCAGTGGTCGTACGCCTTATGTGATCGGTGCCATGACATACGCCAAATCAATCGGTGCGACCGTCGGAAGCATCAGCTGCAATCCGGACAGTGCCATGACTCAATTGGCCGATATTGCCATGACGCCCATTGTCGGACCCGAAGTGGTGACCGGCTCATCCCGCATGAAAGCCGGTACTGCGCAGAAAATGATCCTCAATATGCTGACAACAGGCGCCATGATACGAACCGGCAAAGTGTACGGGAACCTGATGGTGGACGTTGAAGCAACCAATGCCAAGCTGGTCGAGCGCCAGAAAAACATTGTCACCGCTGCGACCGGCGCAACACGCGAACAGGCCGAATCTGCGCTGGCAGCCTGTGGCGGCCACTGCAAAACAGCCATTGTGATGATTCTGACCGGTTCAACGGCTGAAGAAGCGCGTGCGCTGCTGAATAGCTCGCAGGGATTTACCCGGCAAGCTATCCAACAGGCAGGTCAGTAAGCGCACGCTACTTACCCCGCCTTACTGGGCGGCAACCCAAAATAGCGTTTAAACTCCCGGCTGAACTGCGCGGCGCTTTCATACCCTACTTTGCTTGCTGCCACGCTGGCTGACACGCCGTCCTGCACCATGAGTTGCTTGGCGTTATTGAGCCGGATTTTTTTAATGTATTGCAACGGCGGATCCGTGACAACTTGCTTAAATGCACGGTGAAAGGCAGAAGTGCTCATGCCTGCCATGTCAGCCAGATCATCCACCGCCAGCTTATCCGCATAGTGCAGCTGCACATGCTCTATCACACCTGATACGCGGGCCAACGCGCTGTCTTGCTTCACATACTGGGCAAGCAGGGATCGCTGATCACTTTGCAGCAGGCGGTAAAAAAACTCTCTGAGTATCTGCGGCCCCAGTAATTTTGCATCAATAGGGGTATGCAGAACCGATAATAATCGCTGCATACAATCATTAATCTCAGGTGTGACAGGCGAGGCGGCCACGCCTTTGTGCTGCTGCTGAGAGGCGAAATAATCGGCCCCCAGATCCGCTTCCATATCATCGACCAGCTGGCGAATCACGCTGTGGTCGAACCCGATATCAATACCGATCAGCGGCGTCTCTTCCGACGCAAAGGTTTCACAGGCAATGGGGTATGGTGCTGACACAATCAGGCAATGTTCTGTGTCGTACTCAAATCGATAGTCATTCAGATGGCCAATTTTATTGCCCTGAAAAATAACGACCACGCCTTGTTGGTACATCTGCGGGGTAACATGATGATACTGGGTAATTTTAAACAGGCTGACACCTTTTAGTGCCGTATTTACCTTACCTTGACCGCTCGCCAAACCCAGTTGGCAGCATAAAGAAGTGGCCAGTTCCAGGGTAGTATTCATAGTCGAAACTCAGTTGTTCAAGATGGCTTAGTGTTGATGAATAACCGTACGAAGAAAAGTGTAAAGCAGAATCAGGCAAGAATTAAGCAGAATCGTGTATTACCGCAAAGCATGTTGTCGCCTACACTTTGCAGCACACTATATCTTACAGGCAAACCTGGAGAGCAATGATGAACCCATTTAGCTATCACAACCCTACCCGCATTCATTTTGGTGAAGGCCAGATTGCTGCCATCACCAACGAAATTCCTAAAAGCAGCAAGGTGCTGGTGCTGTACGGTGGTGGCTCTATCAAAGCTAACGGTGTCTACGATCAGGTTGCTAAGGCGCTGAGTGAACACCAATGGACTGAATTCTCTGGCATTGAGCCTAACCCGCAATACGACACGCTGATGAAAGCGGTCGACACAGTCAAAGCAGAAGGCGTCGACTACCTGCTGGCAGTAGGTGGCGGCTCAGTGGTTGACGGCACCAAATTTGTCGCGGCAGCAGCCTGCTATCAAGGCCAGGACCCGTGGGATATGTGGGCCAAAGGGCTCAAAGTGGATAATGCGCTGCCTATTGGCTGCATTCTGACACTGCCGGCAACGGGTTCTGAAAGTAATAAAGCTTCTGTGGTCTCACGCGGTAACGACAAGATTGGTTATATGTCCTCTAAGATCCAGCCTGCTTTCGCTGTCTTGGATCCGGCAACCACTCTGAGCCTGTCTCCTCGCCAGATCAGTAACGGTGTGGTTGACGCATACGTCCATGTGATGGAGCAATATCTGACTTTTCCAGTGAATGCCAAAGTGCAGGATCGGTTCGCTGAAGGCTTGCTGTTAACCCTGATTGAAGAAGGCCCGAAAGCGCTGACTAATCCTAAAGATCTGGCGGTTCGTGCCAATATTATGTGGTCAGCCACACAGGCACTGAACGGACTCATTGGTGTCGGTGTCCCGCAAGACTGGGCCACGCACATGATTGGTCACGAGCTGACCGGCAACTACGGCATTGATCATGCCCGCACGCTGAGTATCGTGCTTCCGGCCGTCATGAAAGAGCGACGCCAGGAAAAAGAAGCCAAACTGCTGCAATATGCCGAACGTATTTTCGGTATCACTGAAGGCAACGCCGACGAGCGTATCTATGCCGCCATTGCCAAAACCGAAGCTTTCTTCAAAGCCATGCAAGTACCCACTCGCTTAAAAGATGTCGAACTGGATGAAAGCGATATTCGCGTCCTGCTCAGCGGCCTGGAAAAGCACGGTATGACCGCATTGGGCGAACACGGCAAGATTGGTATTGCCGACAGTGAAGCCATCCTTCGCACTGCGCTTTAATTTCTTTGAGCCAACACAGACACACCTAAAACCGCCAGCTCTGGCGGTTTTTTATTGCCTGCCACAAACGCTATTTATGTGACCGGACAAATAATTCTCAGCAATGGTATTGATCTCTGTGCATAAGCAGCTATTATGACGATAAGTCAACTTTGACTAATCGTCATTTTTACAGAGATTTACCCTTTTCGTAT
This sequence comes from Photobacterium sp. SP02, assembly GCF_038519165.1. Taxonomy (NCBI): domain Bacteria; kingdom Pseudomonadati; phylum Pseudomonadota; class Gammaproteobacteria; order Vibrionales; family Vibrionaceae; genus Photobacterium; species Photobacterium sp. SP02. The sequence continues at coordinate 24,694 of NZ_JASJOJ010000010.1, read as the reverse complement.
TCGTGTTAAACTGATTAAGGGATGCTTGCTTCTTGTAAAGCAGAAACTTACAGGAGTGCCAGCATCTCACAGAAGGAGTTGCAATGTATTCACGCAACTGACAACTTAAAAGTCGGAAGTTATGTTCGGGTTGAACTGTAATAAAGAGAGAGGTGCCCTCTTCTCAGGAGAGCGTGCGCCCAAAACCAAAAAACAGCTAGCGATTGCAGAACGCGATCACGAGCTGATCATGCTTGCCAAAGATCTGGTTAACAAAGAAGGCTTTGCGAACCTGACCATGGACAGGCTGGCGTCAATCAGTCCTTACTCTAAAGGAACGGTGTATAACCATTTCTGCAGTAAAGAAGACGTCATCGTGGCGTTATGCAGCCACGCTATAAAGGTTGAAATGACTCTGTTCAACCGGGTGTTAGATATGGAAGGCAGCAGCCGGGATATTCTGATGGGTGTCCACGTTGCATACCATATCTTTGCCCGACTCGAACCCATACTGTCGACCTGTCTGCTGACAGCGAAAACCCCCTGGGTTATCGACAAAGCATCCAATACACGCGTGGAAATATTGAATCAACTTGAGGAGCAAATGATTGATAATGCTGATGCAATCGTCAATCGCGCTCTCGAGGAAGGCAGTCTGGCTATGTCTGCGGCCGTCAGTACCGATGCGGTAGTTTTTGCAAACTGGTCACTGGCAGTGGGATCAAATGCGTTGATTACCAATGCAACCAACAGTCGCTGTATACATCGCCTGCAGGATCCGTTCACCATTCTCAATAACATCAATATGTTATTGGACGGGATGAACTGGAAACCACTGTCCAGCGAAAGGGATTACAAAAGGCTGTGGAAACACATTGAACAGACCTTTTTTGCCGAAGAGATCGAACTTCTGGCGCAACTGGGTCGTTAGTTCCTGTAAAAACCCGCTTTCAGGCGGGTTATTTTCACACCATGTTTGACGATTTGTCACAATTTGATTTTTCTCTGCAGCGAACACTGGAGAGGTTAACGCTCATAAGTAGCTGAATAATGAAAATTCGCTATCAATAAGTAGCTTACTCATGCCCGGCCAGCCTACACGCTGGCTTTAAAGCACCAAGTATTGACGAAACGTCACTCATGGAGATTGTGATGAAAGACAGTATCTACGCTTTACCGATCAAACGTGCTTATGTCGTCCTGGCGACAATGACAGCACTGCTGATCGCCGCGACTATCGGCGCCAAAAACCTTTATTTTCGCGGCGATTACAACATCTTCTTTGACGGAAATAACCCCCAGCTGCAAGCCTTCAACACGATCCAAAACACATTCAGTAAAACAGACAACATCAGCTTTGTTGTTGCGCCCAAAAACGGCAATGTCTTTACGCCGGACACCTTGTCACTTATCCGGGATCTGACCAATGACAGCTGGCAGGTTCCCTTTTCCAGCCGCGTCGACTCGCTGGCAAACTATCAGCACACAGAGGCCATTGAAGATGATCTGCTGGTGGAAGATTTGCTGTTAGATGAGTACCCGCTTGATGCGGCGCGTATCGCGAAAGTGAAGTCGGTCGCCTTACAAGAACCTTTGCTGCGTGATTCACTTATTTCATCCAACGGTGATGTTGCTGTGGTGAACGTCACTTTACAAATGCCCAAAGTTGACGAAACGACAGAAATTACCACGGTTACCGATTATTCCCAGACCTTGCTGGCGAAGTACCGGGCCGACTTTCCTGACGTTGATTTCTATCAGGCCGGCATTGTCGCGATGAACCGGACTTTCATGGACATGGCGATGAAAGACAGCAGCACACTCGTGCCGACCATGCTGCTGATTGTGCTGGTTTTCCTGGTGCTAATGCTGCGCACTGTGACCGGTGTGCTCGCCACGCTTATTGTGATTATCGGTTCAGTGGCAGCCACTATGGGCCTGTCCGGCTGGGCGGGCATGTTCCTCAGCACAGCCACAGTCAATGTACCCACCCTGGTTCTCACACTCGCCGTTGCTGACTGCGTACATGTTATTGCCACTATGCGCCAGGGCATGCAGCGGGGCATGCTCAAAAACGAAGCCATTGGCTACAGCATCAAACTCAATGCTATGCCGGTACTGATTACCTCGGTAACAACAGCGCTTGGCTTTTTGATGATGAATGCCTCTGATTCCCCGATTCTGCGTGATTTGGGCAATCTGGCCGCTCTGGGAATAATGATCGCCTGTTTCCTGTCGGTTACACTGCTGCCCGCGCTACTGGCTGTGCTGCCTTTGCGTGCCCCGGCCGTCAAACCGGCCGGCCAGCACAGCTGGACCGATCAATTAGGCAATCTTGTGGTGAATCACCGCAAAATTATCCTGCCTTTGTCGGTGATCGTTCTGGCCGGCACTACCCTGCTTCTGCCTCGTAATGTGGTCAACGACGAGCCAGTCAAATACTTCGCCACAGACAGCCAATTCCGTCAGGCTGCCGATTTCATGGCTGAAAATATCAGCGGCATGACCACCATCAGCATTGCGATTGACTCAGGCCAGCCTCAGGGGATCGCGGATCCTGGCTTCCTGAACATTCTGAATCAGTTTACAAACTGGCTGCGCGAGCAACCTGAAACCGACCATGTCGCCAGCCTGAGTGATGTTTACAAACGCCTGAACAAAAACATGCATGGTGATGATGACAGCTGGTATCGCCTGCCGAACGACAGAGAACTGGCGGCACAATATCTGCTGCTGTATGAGATGTCTTTGCCATACGGCCTGGATCTGAACAACCAGCTCAATGTAGATAAATCATCCGTCAAACTGACGCTGACCACCAAGAATGTCGGCAGTAAAGAACTGGTGGCTCTGGAAACCCGTATTAATGACTGGTTTGATGCTAATGCGCCGGGTTACGCCATTATGGCGTCCAGCCCGAACCTGATGTTCGCCCATATTGGCGAAACCAACATGGCCAGTATGTTATCGACACTGCCGGTTACGCTGGTGCTGATCTCCGCACTGATGATTTTCGCTCTGCGTTCACTGCGACTGGGTGTGATCAGCCTTATTCCCAACATCGCCCCGGCGATTCTCGGATTCGGACTCTGGTCACTCTGGTCCGGTGAAATCAACCTTGGGCTGTCAGTGGTGGTCACTCTTACGCTCGGTATCGTGGTCGATGACGCCGTGCATTTCCTCAGCAAGTATCAAATCGCACGCAAAGAAGACCGAAATGCCGAAGAAGCGGTTCGTTATGCGTTCAGCACTGTTGGTCGCGCGTTATGGATCACAACCGTCGTTCTGGTTGCCGGCTTCTCGGTACTGGCCAGCTCCAGTTTCCGCCTGAACAGCGATATGGGCCAACTCAGCGCCCTGATCATTTTCATTGCCCTGGTGGTGGACTTCTTGCTGCTGCCCTGCATGTTGATGCTCTTTGACCGTAAGCCGGTGGAGCAGGCTGACCTTAAGACAGCCATGCCGGATACCAAGAACCCGATTAACCCAAAACCATTGGCACAATAACCATTTAGCCAAAGATTAAGGAGAAAGCTCATGACAGATAAAACAGCCCGAATCACACAATGGCTAGCGTCTATAGGCATGATTACCGCACTGGGTATGGCGATCATACCGGCGGTATGCCATGCGGGTAACGAACAAGGGTTAGAGATTGCCAAGGAGCGAAAACTGCGTGATACCGGTTGGGGCGACAGCGTGGCAGTAATGACCATGCTGCTATCCAACGCACAAGGAGAAAGCAGCACCCGAAAAATGCGTATCAAGACACTGGAAGTGGCTGATGATGGTGATAAAGGCCTGACTATTTTCGACCAGCCCCGTGATGTACAAGGCACAGCCTTTCTGAATTTCGCCCACACCACCAAGCCTGACGATCAATGGCTTTATCTGCCGGCACTAAAGCGGGTTAAGCGTATTGCTTCGCGCAATAAATCGGGCCCTTTCATGGGCAGCGAGTTCGCCTACGAAGATTTAAGTTCATTTGAACTGGAAAAATACGACTTTACCTATCTGGGTGATGACACCGTTCAAGGTGAAGCCGTCTTCAAGATCCGGCAAGTACCGACGGATGAATACTCAGGTTATACCAAGCAGTTGCTATGGCTGGATAAAGACCATTACCGTCCTTTGAAGGTGGAATTCTATGACCGGAAAGACAGCCTGCTGAAGACACTGACTTTTAACGACTATCAACAGTATCTGGGCAAATACTGGCGCGCACATACGATGACAATGAATAACAGCCAGACCGGCAAGACAACGGTACTGACCACCCATGAACTGACGTTTAACAATGGCCTGGATGAGAGCGATTTCAATAAGTCCAGCCTCAAACGCGTCAAATAATCTCAGGCAGGAGCAAGCATGGTATACCGATTTTCTGCATTGCCCCTGTTTCTGGCTGCCTCGGTAGAGGCAGCTGGTATCAGCGGCCAGATAAACCTTGAACAACGTCAGTTTCTGCACCCTGGTCTTGAGGGCCAGGACAAAAGCCAGACCTCAGTGGTGATAGAACCCGAATGGTACACAGAGTGGCAGGACGGTGACGCCAGGCTGACCATTCAGCCATTCTACCGCTGGGACAGCATGGACGATGAACGTACCCATTTCGATCTTCGCGAATTCATGTATCTGCAGCTGATCGATGACTATGAGCTCAGAATGGGCGTCGGGAAAGTTTTCTGGGGCGTGACTGAGTCTATTCACCTGGTGGATGTGATTAACCAGACCGATAACGTCGAATCTGTCGACGGCGAGCAAAAACTCGGGCAACCTATGATCAATGTTGCAGCCGTCAAAGACTGGGGCACAGTGAATGCATTCATCCTCCCCTATTTTCGTGAACGTACTTTCGCCGGTAAAGACGGACGGCTGCGGCCGCCACTGCCGGTGAATGACGATGCATTGTATGAATCTTCAGCTGAGCAGGAGCATATCGACTGGTCATTGCGCTACAGCCACTATTTTGGCGACTGGGATGTCGGCGCCAGCTTTTTTCAGGGCACCAACAGAGATCCCTACTTTCTGCCGGGACGTACCAGCCTGACGCCATACTACGCCCAGATGGACCAGACCAGCGTGGATGTTCAGGGCATTTTTGGCAGCTGGTTATTAAAACTTGAAGCGCTTTACCGTGACAGCCTGGAAAACCACTCCGCCGTGGTCACAGGGTTTGAATATACGCTGGTCGGTGTTTTCGATACCTATTGGGATCTTGGCCTGATTGCCGAGTACCAGTACGACTCCCGCTCACTGAGTCTGAATCAGAATGACCTGTTTCTGGGGACCCGATTTGCGCTCAATGACATAGACGGTACAGAAATTTTATTCGGGATTAATCAGGATCTGGACAGCAGTCAGGAATCTACCGGCAGAATTGAAGCCTCCGCGCGGATAAACAACAACTGGAAATGGCGGGCTAACGCCTGGTGGTTCAACGCCAGCCAGCTTGACAGTCCACTGTATTTTGTCCGTAAAGACGACTTCATTGAACTGGCACTGGAATATTACTTCTGAGCCAATTTGCCATTTCATTCAAAAACTTGCCGGAACTGTGACTGCCTGAGTTCCGGCCTTTACCAGAGACCTGTCATTCTTTCCCGGCTGAGCATGCCCTGACCCGTGCATCACGGCGGCATCTGCAAGACTAACCTCGTGCAGCCCAACCTTTTATTTATCGCCTGCCTGAATAAAAAAGTGAACTGTGACTAAAAAACAACCTATACATTCAACACCCTAATTACTCAGAGAAATCAGAAAACAATAATGAATGATATTAATTGAAGTAGGATCACAAGAACTGAAAATAGCAGAGGCAGTCAAACTTCATTTCAAGGTCAAAATTGACCATTTTACCTTTTTGATTTCAACCTTAACGATATTTTTTATAATAAATGAACTTGTTAATAGCAGATAAGTCATTGAAGTCACACCTCCGCAGAATAATAGCCGCACTATTTAGCTTTCACTAATTTTTCAACCAACCGAAAAATATCTCTTTTAAACATATTTCTCTGTTCTATATTCAGCTAGAGGGCATATATCAACAAGGACTGTGACATGTTCGGGTTATCTAACAAGAATAACGTAACTCAAGACGCGTACAACACACTTCAACAACAACTCCAGGAAGCCACCAATACCTTAGCGGCAATCAGTGATGCGTTTGCATCGATTGAATTTACACCATCAGGAGAAATCATTAGCGCCAACCAACATTTCCTTAATACCATGGGATACAGCCTGAATGACATTCAGGGTAAACATCACCGGATGTTTTGTACCGATGAAACTAAACAAAGTCAGGAATACCAACAATTCTGGTATCAGCTAAGCCAGGGTAAGCAGATTAAGGGACTGTTCCAGCGCATTACCAAAAGCGGGAAAGACATTTGGCTGGAAGCCAGTTATTGCCCGGTTTTCGACGATGAAGGGAGCATTTGCAAAGTCATTAAAATTGCTTCTGACACCTCAGCCAGAGTCGCTGACCACCATGAGCTGGCCAGCCAGACACAGGCGGTTTCCCGTTCTATGGCGGTTATCGAGTTTGATCTCAATGGCAATATCTTGCACGCCAATGAAAACTTTTTAGCGACGGTCGGCTACACATTTGATGAAATCAAAGGAAAACATCATCGCCTGTTCGTCCCCCCCTCCTATGCGCAAACCAGTGAGTACCAGAATTTCTGGTACCAGCTCAATCAGGGGCAATTCATGGGCGGTAAGTTTGAACGGGTGAACAAAGCGGGCCAACCTCTGTGGCTGGAAGCCACCTACAACCCTATTTTTGATACCAATGGCAAGCTGTATAAAGTCATAAAATTTGCCACAGACATTACACAGACCGTCATTCTTGGCCAGGAAAACAGTCAGCTGGCTTATGACTTGTCAGTTAAAACCCGGCAGTTATCCGCCGAGGGAAGTAACTCAGGTAATCAGGCTATTGAACAGATGGCGCAAATGGTTGAGGCTTTAAATTCAACCTCTGATGTGATATCCCAGCTTGAGGAACAGTCAAAAACCATCACCAACATGGTGGACACTATTTCCGCCATTGCCGATCAAACCAATCTGCTGGCGCTCAATGCGGCCATTGAAGCGGCCAGAGCAGGCGATCAGGGACGAGGCTTTGCCGTTGTTGCCGACGAAGTTCGCCAGTTAGCTTCGCGCACCAATGAGTCGACCGTGAAAATTGATAATGTGGTTAAACAAAACAGTCAATTTACGACACAGGCGGTATCTTCAATGTCTGAAATTATTGCCCGCGCTGAAAGCAGTATGGCCAAAGTCAAAGAAGCCAGCACATCTATTCAAGACATTGAAGACAGTATTAACGATGTCGTTATGGCGGTGCAAAAAATGTCAGAAGCCAGTTAACTCCTGCCCCGCCGAGAACCTGTCTCTTGAGCGTCTTTCCATGCTCAAGAGTCAGATTCATAAGCGACAAGTGTTCAAGAGATATTCTCTTTGAAAGAAAAAGCCAATCCCTGTCAGCGTAACGTGTCAGTGAGTCAGGCGTTTCGGAAAATCAAAATACAGCAACTGGCAATTTTCCGGCCCGAACGCTTGCCATGTTTCCGCCTCAATAGCAAAAACTACCAGACCACAGGTCGGGACATTGTCTGTCTTTAAACCAAGACGGACCACCAGTTCATTGATGGCGGGATTATGGCAGACCACCATAAGCCGTTCGACCTCATCAGGCACCGACTGAATAATGCTGACCACTTCATGGGCAGAGTCGGTATACAAGCCCACTGTGGTGGCCAGCTCAGTAGGATGCGGATGCAGCGCCTGTTCAAAAAATTGCGCGGTCTGGAATGCCCGCTCAGCGGTACTGCATAGAATGCGCTGCGGCAGCGCCTGCCAGGCGGCGAACCGGGTTGCCATCTCAGCCGCGTTTTTCAGGCCGCGCTCATTCAGCGGGCGATCATGATCATCCAATTCCGGGTCATCCCAGGATGACTTGGCGTGACGAACAATATAAAGCAGTTTCATAGCCGCAAACTCCCCGTTAGTCTTTTGCACCCATCTTATTTGTACTAATCCTAGCGCAAACAAAGCGGCTTAACACAGGCATGGCGAAACGCTCTAGCGGGCGGATTTAACAGCCCTGGCCAGCTGATTCGCGGCTTTTTCCGGATCAGCCTGCTTACTGTGGAAAAAATCGGTCACTACGTCAAAAATTGCCGCCTGCACATAACTGGTGCTGGCCAGCCCCTGAGAAATACTGGGTACCAGGGTATTATTCTGCTGATTTAATTGAAAAGCGGCCGCTGAGGCTAGCGAACAGTTGTCAAAGCCTGCCATGTCCACATCGGTACGCACAGGAATGGAGCCTTTCGCTAGATTGAATTGTCGCTGAAAATCAGGTGTCAGAATGGTATGTGCCATCGATTCCTGCGCCTGAATACTCAGCTCATCGCTATGCTTAAAAAAAGCAAAACTGTCGATGTTGTAAGTAAAGAACCCCTGGGTACCCGGTGCAGGCACACACAGAATCTCTTTACCCGGCGTTTTCCCCAACGCAGAAAATTCGCCCTTCGCCCAGTCTCCCATGAACTGCATCGCGGCTTTCCCTTCCACCAGCATGGCACTGGCGTCGCTCCATTCCATGGCCTTGGTTTTCACATCAATGTATTGCCGCATATGCTCAAACTGACGGAAAACATCCACCATCTGCTCACCGGCCAGCATGTCTGAATCTAAGTCAACAAAGGCACGGCGGTAACCCTGAGGACCCAGTACCGCCAGCGCCACGGATTCAAACAAGGTCACTTCCTGCCAGGGATCGCTGCCCAAGGCCACAGGCACAATATTGGCCTGCTTGAGTTTCTCTGCCGCAACAAAAAACGACTCAAGCGAATCCGGCACAGTCGCACCGGCTTTCTCCAGCAGGTCCGGGTTAATCCATAACCAGTTAACACGGTGAATATTCACCGGCACGGCCACATAATGCCCCTGATATTTCATGATCTGGCTGATAACCGGCGGCAATAGCTGATCCCAGCGCTGAACATCTGCCACCTCATCAAGACTGGTCAGAAAACCCAGCATGCCCCACTCTTGCAAGTCATAGCCTTTGAGCTGTGCCGCCGAAGGGGGATTCCCCGACACCGCACGGCTTTTCAGCACTGTCATGGCACTTTCACCACCGCCACCGGCAATGGCAAAATTCTTCCAGCCGATACTCTGCTGCTCAAGGCTATCCTGCAGCACTTGCGCGGCTTTCATTTCACCTCTCGCGGTCCACCAGTGCAGCACTTCAACCTCTTGCTCTGACTGCTGACCAGCATCAGAGGCACTCATGACAGGCGCAGACAAAAATGCCGATATCGAAGCAGTAATTAACACTGCTGCCAGCGACAGTGAGCGATAACGCCCCGCTGAAAAACTCATGTTCATTTAGGTTCTCTTACTTTACGCCGCACCTGCTGTGAGCAGAGGCGACTATCATCAGTCCATCAGGCGAGGCAGGATCATCGTCACTTCCAGCCCCCCTTGCTCCATATTGCGGATAGACATTTCGCCGCCGTGGGCATGTAAAATGTTGCGCGTTATCCCCATGCCGAGGCCATGGCCTTCGTCATCGGTCGCTAATCTGACATAGGGTTCATACACACTGTCCATTTTATCCTCTGGAATACCCGGCCCTCTGTCCTGTACCCGAATAACCAGACTCTCTGCTGTGTCTTCGGTCAGTACCCAGACTTCCTGACCGTATTTCACCCCGTTATCAATGATGTTGCTTAAACATCGTTTAAGGGCCAGCGGCTTACCCATAAGAGGCGCAATGTCTGCAACAGGCAAATGCACTTTAATACTGTTTCTGTTATGCCCTTCGGCAATACTGCGCATCACTTCTGCCACGTCCACCTGGGCCAGATTTTCATGCAGATCGGTATCGCGTACTGTCTGCAGCGCCCCTTTGACCATCATTTCCAGCTCATCGAGATCTTTATTGAATTTGTCGATTTTGGTGTCATCTTCCAGCAGTTCTGCACGCAACCGAAGACGGGTGATCGGGGTTTTTAAATCATGGGAAATGGCGGAAAACAAATGTTCCCTGTCATCAATATAACGGCGCAGGCGCTGCTGCATCCGGTTAAAGGCCCGGGTCGCAGTGACCAGTTCACTGGCCCCTTCTTCTTTGAGCTGCGGCTGATAAATATCCATGCTCAGGGCATTCGCCGCATCCGCTAACTGCTTGAGCGGTTTCGTTTGGCGCCGGATCATTGTATAGGTGAAGAACAGCAGCAAGGCGGTGATGAACAGCAGAAACAGCACTTGTTGCTTAGTGATAATCTCATCTTCCAGCGTGGAGTACGGCGCCGGCAACAAAGCGGCGATATACAGCCACTCGTTGTCCGCCAGTTCCAGCTGCACCACCAGAATCGGCGGATTCAGCGGCTCCAGGCTCAGCGTGTAATGCGCCCAGGAACGGGGTAAGTCACTCAGCAGAATGTCATTTTTCAGTACATGCAGGGTTTCGGGGCGTGAAAACTCCACCCGGATCACATCCAGGCGCGGCAGTTTGTCATGCAATACTTCCTGTATCGCTTTGACCGCGGTGTTTTTCATACTGGAACCGGGGATAGGATCGATCCGGATTTCTTCTTCGTTGAATGAAACAAAAAAACGGGTGCCGCCCATGTTCCGGATCTGATCCAAAACGATGTGCCGGTACTGTAAAGGCAGGGATTCAAAAAAAGTGACAGTGGAAGCAAACATGGTGGCCATACTGGTGGCCGCCGATTCCAGCCCGGCCAGATCCCGGCGTTTAGATTGCCCGTACCAAATCAGGGTCGCAATCATTTGTGCCAGAAACACAGCCAGCAAGGTAAACCACAAAGTGCGGGCCATCAGTGATTTCGGCCACCATTTTTTCCAGTTGATCATCTGCTGAGCTTTCCGGTCAGTTATCCGTTTCGTAAGTGACATCTGCATTAAACAGATAGCCGTTTCCCCGCACTGTTTTGATTAACCGCTGCTGACGCCCTTTGTCACCCAGGCGCTGGCGTAGCCGGCTCAGCTGGACATCTACCGCGCGCTCAGACGGCTGCGCATCACGCCCGCGTGTCGCAAAGAAAATCGTATCCCGGTCGAGCACTTCATTGGGACGGCTGAGAAACAGCAGAAGCAACGCGTAGTCACTGTTGGTCATTTCATAGGTGCGCTGAGTCTGGGTATCCTGCAGAGACTGAGCAGCCGTATCCAGACGCCAGTGATCGAACAAAAAGGCTTTTGGCAACGACGGGTTCACCGGCTGGTTTGACTCAGTTGGCTGCACTCTTCGCAGCAGCGCTTTAATTCGCGCCATTAGCTGGCGGGGGCTGAATGGCTTGGCAATATAGTCATCGGCGCCGAGCTCCAGCCCGACAATCTGATCCATCTCGTCTGATACGGCAGTCAGCATAATAATAGGCACGGCAGACGTTTTCCGGACATGCTGACACAAAGTGAAGCCATCTTCACCGGGCAGCATAATATCCAGCAATATCAAATCCGGCTCACTGATGGTCAGCTCCCGTTTCATTGCCACACCGTCTTCTGCGGTAACAACCCGGAAGCCCTGCTTCCCCAAATATTCGCCCAACAGTTCACGAATCTCCTGATCATCATCCACGACCAGTACTGACTTGTCCGCAACCATTCTGATTTCCTCACTGCGGCCCTGTCCGGCATGGTAAACAGGTACTCATGACAGATAAAGGCAGCATCTTTACACATATACGATTCAAAAATGTAAGATACCAGACTCCGGCCCAAAACGCTTGGGGTTCAATGTAACGCTAAAGTAACGGGCACCATGATTACCGGCTCATCACAGTACGTTGCACCAGTTGAATATATCCCTTTACCCGAAATGGTTGAAAATTCATAAACTAACAGGCTACCCATACATATTTTGTGGATAAGGTTACATTTTTGTCTGGCCTGCCGTCATACTATAGAAACCGGTATCTTTATGGATATGTTCTGTTTTAATTCGTCGCCCAGGCCATGCAGGAAGTCAATCACCATGACAGTGAAAAAATATAAAGGCTCAGCCGGTGGCTGGGGAGCGCTAGCAAGCACCACCCGTCACTTGGTGAAAAGTGAAAATATCACCCGCAACATACGTAATCTGCTGAAAACCAATCAGGACCAGGGTTTCGACTGTCCGGGCTGTGCCTGGGGCGAAACCGAAGAGCCGGGGCATTTCCGCTTTTGCGAGAACGGGGCCAAAGCCGTCAACTGGGAGGCAACCAGCCGTCGGGTGACGCCGGATTTCTTTGCCCAGTACCCTGTCGGCTGGTTACGTCAGCAAAGTGATTATTTCCTTGAATATCAGGGCCGCCTCAGCCATCCGGTGCGTTATAACTCGCAAACGGATCATTATGAGTCCGTCAGTTGGGACGAGGCTTTTTCACTGATTGCAGAGCATCTGCAAGCTCTGGACAGCCCGAATCAGGCTGAGTTCTACACCTCTGGCCGTGCCAGCAACGAAGCGGCTTTCCTGTATCAGCTTTTTGTTCGGGCTTTTGGCACCAACAACTTCCCGGATTGCTCCAACATGTGTCACGAAGCAAGCGGGGTCGCGCTCAAGCAATCAATTGGGATTGGCAAAGGCACAGTGCGTATTGATGATTTCGAAAAAGCCGATGCGATATTTGTGTTCGGACAAAATCCGGGCACCAATCACCCCCGCATGCTAGATACCTTACGAAATGCCGCCAGACGCGGAGCCGCTATCGTCACTTTCAATACACTGAAAGAACGCGGTTTAGAGCGCTTTACCAACCCGCAGTCACCGGCAGAAATGCTGACCGGCGGGGCCACGACAATCAGCAGTCATTACTTCACGCCAAAACTCGGTGGTGATATGGCGGTGATACGCGGCATGGTTAAAGCACTGATCGCTATGGATCACAGCTCAATTGAACAGGGCAAGGGCTCTATTTTTGACCACAGTTTCATTCAGGCCCACACCCAGGGCCTTGAGGCGTATCTGGCGGAAGTGGCAGCCACTGACTGGTCTCTTATCACAGAGCAATCAGGTCTGTCGCAACAAGACTTAGAATACGCAGCAAGCCTGTACCGGCATTCTGAGCGTGTGATCATCACCTGGGCGATGGGGATCACTCAGCACAAACACTCAGTCAATACCATTCAGGAAATTGCCAACTTACAGCTTCTTTTCGGGCAATTAGGTAAGCCCGGTGCCGGTCTTTGTCCGGTGCGCGGCCACAGTAATGTGCAGGGTGACCGTACCATGGGCATCAATGAGAAGCCCACCCCTGCTTTTAATCAGACGATAGAAGCAACCTTTGGATTCACCCCACCGGCGGCGCACGGTCACAACACGGTGCAGGCCATCAAAGCCATGCTGGCCGGCGAGAGCAAAGTCTTTATCGGACTGGGTGGCAACTTTGCTTCTGCAACACCGGATACCCGGCTGACTCAGCAGGCGTTGGCGAGCTGCGATCTCACGGTCAACATCGCTACCAAGCTGAACCGCAGCCACTTGATCACAGGTAAAGACAGTTTGATTCTGCCGTGTTTTGGCCGCACAGATGTCGATCTTCAACAATCCGGGCCGCAATCGGTGACAGTTGAAGACTCGTTCAGCATGGTGCATGCCTCAGGCGGTGTGGTTGAAAGTGACACAGGAGAAATGCGCTCAGAGCCTGCCATTATTGCCGGGATCGCCAAAGCGACCCTGGGCAATCATCCGGTCGACTGGGATTCGTTAATTGATGACTATGACAGAATTCGCGATCTTATCGCCCAAACTATCCCTGGCTTTACCGACATGAACCAGAAACTGAAACAGCCGGGCGGGTTTTATCTGGGCAACAGCGCGGCAGAGCGTATCTGGCATACCGATTCTCAAAAAGCCACCTTCATCGCGCATCCGCTGCCGACTCACCTGCTGCCGGCCAATCTGCGTTCACTCAGCGACGATCCTGTTTTTGTGCTGCAGACTGTCCGTTCGCACGATCAGTACAACACCACAATTTATGGTTTTGAAGACAGATACCGCGGGATCTCCGGCGAGCGAAAAGTCTTGATGATCAACCCGGCCGATATCGACGCTCTCGGCATGACGCCGGGTGACCGGGTCGATGTGACATCATTGTCAGCCGATGGCGTAAAGCGCACTGTTTATGGTTTTAAATTGGTGAGTTATGACATTCCCGCTGGCAATATTGCCGCCTATTTCCCGGAAACCAATCCCTTGGTGGCATTAGACAGTGTCGGTGACCTGAGTGATACCCCGATCTCTAAGGCTATCCCCATTGTCCTCACACCCAGCCAAATCAGTGAAGAGCGTATAGATTTATCACCTTACTGATCAGCAGTATCAGCCATAGCTTAACGGCAACAAAATACAGGATAGGTGATCAATAAACCGGGCGCATAACGATGGCCCGGTCTGTTTTTGCTCGGATGTGTCAGGGGGAACTGAACACGTCCGTTACTGCAAGTTACAATAAGCCGACTGGCAATGCGCATGCGGCTGCAGGGCGCTGTATGTCGTCTTATCCCATTTATAAATGGTTTCGTAATCGGCGCTTTCCAGTGGCGGGATATAACCCAGGTCATACTGGCTGAGATAAAATTCCTTAAACGCATCAATTTTATGTTGCTTATCAATCCAGAACGTCATTGGCGTGATTGAGTTTGCCGGCAGACGAGCCTGAATGCTATTCACTTCATCCATGGCATTACCTGGATTCGCGCCTGTGTAGGGCTGATCTTCACCAAAATAAATCTGACACTTCGCCTCTGCCCCCAGATCATGCGCCGCTTTCATTACCGCTTCACGTACGATGAAATGGTCGATATGGCTGCCATTGGCCAGCAGCACAAAGGCGGCGCAGTTATCCTGCTTAAGAATAGGGGTGACATCTGCGGCAATGCGTTCATAAATACCAGTTTCATCCTGACGGAAATCGGCAAAAGTACCAGCAGGGCCGCCGCCTGCGGTCGGAGAACCTTCATATTTACGCAATGGCGCATCATAAAAACCCGCGGTCTTGTAGCGGAAGTGATCCCATTGAGTAAACATCTTCATGTGCGCTTCAAAGTCTTCTTTGTAACGCATGGTAGAAACATCAAATACGCGCTTGTTTGTCAGTTCATTCAAATGGTTGGTCGTATAGTTAGAAAGTGAAAAGTACACCTCGGTGACATTGGTTTTTTGTGCCAGCGTACCTTCTTTAGACAATTTATTTATCAAGCCTCCAAAGGTCAGCAAAATATCATCCGGATGCGGACTGAGAAAATACAGATTGTCCTGATTGACATCCAGTGGCGCCGCCTGAGCAACCGGGACCATGCAGCTTGCTGTCGCCAGTAATCCAGCCACCAATGAGATAGAATTGAAACGCATTTTCTATTCCTTTTCTTCAACGAACAAAAATAAAAAAGGGCGGAGTAAACCGCCCAGACTTGTATCAGTTTGAAGCAACGAGAACGGCATTAATCTCAGTTTTGATGTTGTCTGACTGGGTACCAAAGATAGCCTGCAGGTTATCGCCTACCACCAGCACTTCTCGTGCCCCCAGTTGTTTGATTTTCGGAATGTCTGCGCCATTAATATCGCGCAGACTGACGCGCAGACGGGTAATACAAGCATCGACATTCTTAATATTGTCTTTACCACCCAGCGCCTGGACCAGAGTTTGCGCCAGCTCATTACCGATTTCCGATAAGCTGCTGACCTTAGATTCTTCGTTTTCCCGACCAGGAGTCATGAGATTAAGCCCGGCAATCAGCACACGGAAAATGGTGTAGTACATCAGCGCCCACAGAGGGCCAATGAGGATAAACAGCCACGCATTTTGCGACAGCGGGTAGTAAATCAGAAAGTCGATCGCACCGTGGGCAAAAGTCACACTGTGGTGAATATCCAGGCTGGTCACCAGCGCAAAACCCAGGCCGGTCAGAATACAGTGGATGACATACAGCACAGGTGCCGCGAACAGGAACGAGAATTCCATCGGCTCTGTGATACCCGTCAGCCAGGAGGTTAATGCTGCCGATGCCATGATACCGCCAACCAGCGCGCGCTTTTCAGGACGTGCGGAGTGGTAAATCGCCAGACCAACAGCAGGCAGCGCCCACATGGAATACAGGTAACCACCTGCCAGATTGCCCGCAGTAGGATCGCCAGCCAGATAGCGCTGAATCTCACCCTTAATGACTTTACCGGTTTCAGGATCGACATACTCGCCCACTTCGAAGAAGAATGGGACATTCCAGATATGGTGCAGACCGAATGGGATCAGCGAACGCTCCACCAAACCATAAAGGCCAAATGCCGTGGTCGGGCTCTGGTATGCCGCCCAGTGCGAGAAACTGTTAATCGCGTTGCCGATTGGCGGCCAGACATAACTCAGGAAAATACCCAAAAATATGGCTGTGATACCGGTGATAATGGGAACAGAACGTTTGCCGGCAAAAAAACCAAGGTACTCAGGGAGCCTGATATTATGAAAACGATTAAACAGATAAGCAGCAACGGCACCTATCATGATCCCGCCAAACACCCCGGTGTTCAGGCTTGGAATCCCTATGATGGTTGCCGGTTCGATGCCGTGAAGTTTTGCCATCACGCCCATTGTCGCTGTCATGATGGCAAAGCCCACAGTTGCTGCCAGGCCCGCAGCGCCGTCATTATCTGACAGGCCCAGCGCCACGCCAATCGCAAAGATCAGCGCCAGATTGCTGAACACGGCATCGCCTGACATCGCCATGATGTCTGACACCAGGCCCGGCATCCAGGAGAAGTTAGCTGAACCTATCCCCAGCAGTAAACCGGCGACAGGCAGGACGGCAACAGGCAGCATCAGCGACCTGCCTATCCGTTGTAATAACCCAAAGGTGCTACTAATCATTTCTCGATCCTTCTTGATGTTATTGGTAGGGGTACAGATACAAGGTAATGAAAAGCAGCGTGCTGAAGGTTACAAAAGCCTATGAGTTTGTAAGTAGCCTGTTACATACGCAGATTGCACAGTGCGTGAGTTTTGCGCTATACCAGTAGCCATCCCATAAGAAATGATGTATCAGATAGATTATTGAAAGTAGGCAACTTGGTAAGGTATGAAAAACCTCAGGGAAATGAAAACCATACTCGTCGTCGACGATAATCAGGAACTCCGCGATGCACTCACAGAATATCTGGGGCGATCTGAATTCCATGTATTGACCGCCAGTGACGGTGAAGAAATGTGGGAACATTTTCATCGTGCCGAGCCTAACCTGATTATCCTCGATATCATGATGCCCGGCGATGATGGACTCACCTTATGCCGGCAAATCCGCCAGCGATCGAATGTACCTATCATCATGCTCACAGCGGTGACCGACGAAATTGATCGCATTGCGGGTCTTGAAATCGGCGCTGATGATTACATCACCAAAACCTTTAGCCCGAGGGAGCTGCTCGCGCGCATTAAAGCCTTGTTGCGACGTACTCAACCCGCACAGGGTGAAACAGTGGCGCACCAGTTGCAGTTCTCTGGCTGGACTTGCGATCTGATCAAACGACGACTCATCAGCCCGAATGGCGAAGTGGTTCCGCTTTCAGGCGCAGATTTTAATCTGATCAGCCTGATGCTGGAAAAACCCCACCAGTTGCTGAGCCGGGACGATATCGCACGTTGTATCTGGGGCCGGGATGCTGACCCGTTTGAACGTGGTATTGATGTACAAATCAGCCGCCTGAGAAAACACCTTCACGACGAAGAACGCTCGCTGATTCTGACGGTCAGAAACAAAGGCTATATGCTGGCAAGCGATGTCCATACTGTATGAATACGCCGTCGTTTCTGAAGCTGACAACCCTGCAATCGCTCTGTTCATCCATTACGTTTCGGATTGGGGCGACCTTGCTGATCATCATTATGATTGCCGAGCTGATTGCCGGGCTTATCTGGTATCAGTCCAGCGCCAAAAAGGAAGTTGAAAACCTGCATAAAACGATCGTCAGCCTGATGTCGAATGCGGCCGACACTTACAACTATTTTCACGCGCTGCCGGTCAATTATCGCTACCTTATTCTGAACCAGATCCGTGAAATGGGCGGGACCCGTTTCTTCATCTCGATCAATCAGCACCAATTATCTGTTGTTCCTCCCGCCAATAATGCACGCACTGACATTCTGCTGTCTGCTGCGCATGACGTGCTGAACAAAAAAATTTCCCATGCTGAGCAGGTCACTATCTCTCTCAGCCGCCGTCAGGATCTGCGTGTTTTTAACTCAGGCATCAAACTCGATGCCCTGCCGGAAATTTGGGCGGGCTACAGCCTGGCACTGGGTGATATGGATTTACCTATTGTCGTCATGCAAATCCAGATGTCGGAACAGGAATGGTTCTATCTGGCCGCCACTTTACCTGTCCCCTTCTCTGCATTATCACCGCAGTTTATCGATCAAAAACAGCTGATGTTCCTCGGTATTTCCTCTCTGCTACTTGTGCTTTGTACCGTCTGGTTACTGCGTCTGGAAATTCGCCCTATTCGCCGGCTGGCGAAAGCAGCGACTCTGATGAGCGGGCAGCTCTATGTGCAGGAAGTCAAAGAAGAAGGCAGTAAGGAAACCCGGACTGCAGTTCGCGCATTCAACAAAATGAACCGTCGGGTCCGCGCCTATATCCGGGACAGAGAAATGCTGTTTGGCGCAATTTCCCACGATCTGAAAACGCCCCTGGCTTGTCTGAAATTACGCACTGAAATGCTCGATGATGAACAAGCAAAAGCCAGATTCGAAAAAATACTGGATGAGTTTGATTTGATGTTGAAAGGTGCCTTGCAATGTATTCGGGACACAGACATTCACGAAGAACCTGAGTGGATCGATGTTACCCAGATGGTTGAACAATGCGCCAGTTACTACAACCGGAACACTGCCAAAGTTCAGTTAAGTCCCGGCGAGCCGGTGCATTACCTGGGTAAACCTCTGGCGGTCAAACGTTGTCTGTATAACATAGTGGACAATGGCGTGAAATACGGCGAAAAAGTCGATATCGAACTGAAATCAACAACCGACAGTATTCTGCTCACGTTCAGAGATTACGGTCCGGGACTCGATAAAAAGTGGACAGAAAAAGTGTTCGAACCTTATTTCCGTGTTAATCCGCAAGATGAGCTGGGTTCCGGTCTTGGGCTCACCATATCCCGCAGTATTGCTCGCAGCCACGGCGGCGATCTCACCCTGCAAAACCACCCTGTTCAGGGACTGATTGTTCATATTCAATTGATGAGAGACCAATGAAGTTTTTCTTTTTCATTAGCCTGCTGGTACTCACTGTATCCGGCGCTGGATCGCAGGCGAAAGCCCAGACACCACCCGCCACTGCTTTTCAGGAAGTGGAATTTCTGCATTGGTGGACAGCCAAAGGTGAAGTCGCCGCTTTCAATCTGGCGACAAAGGCACTGCAAGATGCCGGCGTGTCTATTCTGGATCTGCCCGTACAAGGTGGTGGGGGGGACACGGCAATGTCTATCCTCCAGGCCCGTGCGATTGCAGGCACCCCACCCGATATCGTGCAGTTAGAAGGCCCGTCGATTAAATCCTGGGCCGCGTTGGGGTTTCTCCATAAACTGGACCAGGTGGCTGTTGACGAAAACTGGCAGCAAAACCTGCTGCCCATTGCACAAGACATCAACCAGTATCAGGGACACTATGTGGCGATTCCCATCACAGTCCACCGGCTGAACTGGATGTGGATAAATCGCAAAGTGCTGCGCCAATACGGTTTAGCCGTTCCCACCAGCTGGGATGCATTGATTGACGTATTCAGCCGGTTAAAACAAAACGGCGTAGAGCCACTGGCGCTCGGTAAAGACCAGTGGCAGGTTGCACTGCTGTTTGAGAATCTCGCCTTTGGCTATGGCGGAGCGGATTACTACCGGCGCGCCTTTATCAAGATGGATCCGCAGGCACTCAACAGCCAGACCACATACGACATCCTTGCGCGTTTCCGCGCTATCAGCCAATTGGTCAAACCTGGCATGTCTCACATGCGCTGGGATGAGGGAACACAATTACTCATAGAAGGCGAGCGGGCGTTCCAGATCTCTGGTGACTGGGTTCTGGGTGATTTGCTGGCCAATAACATCGCAGTGCCTTCCGCCATTGGCTGCTACCCGACCCCATCAAAACAGACAGGCTTTATTTATAATATGGACAGCTTCGCACTGTTCGACAGCCCGCGCACCAATGCCGACACAGCTCAAATCGTCAGCAAAACACTGTCTTCACCGGAATTTCAGCAATCCTTTAATGCACTGAAAGGTGCCATTCCGGCACGACACGATATCAGCCTTAAGGGCTACAACAGCTGCTCAGTCAATGCCAAAGCCGACATGGAGAAAGCGTCAAAATCTGGTCAGTTAATTCCCAGCATCGTAGATTCTATGGCCGTCAGCCCAATAGCCCAGCGCGCCACATCCAGCGAAATTTTTCGCTTCTTTAATGACGAAACAATGGCACCGGAAGATTTTATCCTTCACCTGCAGAATATTCCGCGCGGTGAGTAAATAATACAACTGCTCAGCTACTGAACTAATATTATGAAAAATAAACGATTCAGGATAACAACCAACAATAATGGTTATCCCGAGCAATCAAATTATAAATGACAATATTAACATTTCTTTCCAAAGTAGTTCATGTTTACACAAACCATGTATACCTCTGCAATAAATAAAAATGATAATCAATGTCAATCGCAAATAATAATAAATTATAAGAAAAACACTTTCCTTTCCCATAGAAAACATTATCTTTCTGACCTTGCACTTTACTAATAATTTTTCATGGGAATACATATATTATGCTTCGCAGATTAACACTTTTCACACTTCCATTATTACTTCTATCACTTAAATCTAACGCAGAAGTAACCATTGATAAAGAGATAAATACAAGTACAGATACAAAAATAGGAATCAGTGCAATTAGTGCAGCAAAACCTCAGATTTCAATTAATTTTCCAAGCGGTGTATATCATGGAGACTCACGCGATTTTAAAATTACAACTAAATACGCCAACCAATGTAAATTATGGATCACACAGTATGCCACATCCCCAATAACTTTCACCGGTAACTATACGATCAAAGGTGCCACATTCTTTATAAGACAGAATCAGAATCCGACGTCATATCAGGCAAAAGTGACTTGCAATGGAAGCGCAGGAGCAACGACAATAACTCACAACTTTTCAGTGCTTAAGCGAACGTCAGGCAATAATAATCCAACTATCACATCATTCATGAACAGCAATGTTATAAACGGTGCGACAAAGCTCTACTGGGGCACCAGAAATGTCGACCGTTGTACTTTGGAGTCAAAGGGTAAAACAGAAAGCGTCCTTAAATCGAATGCTATCGGTTATCCTGTGACCATTCCTTCCAATGGCGCTACCTTCAATTTGGCTTGTAGCAAAGGTACTATGACAGCAAGAAAGAGCCTGTACGTACCTAGACCAAATGCTAGATTCTCATCGAAGGAAAATGCTCAAATCGTACGTTCATCTAATCTTCAGTCAGACTTTTTAAATTATCATTACTCTTCATTATTAGATTTTGGTATTGATTTACACAGCGATAATTTTTCAACTCAGAATGTAGATATAAACGGGGATAAAAATGAAGACTTTCTTGTAATAAATGAAAATGAAAACAAACTCTATATTTTCACAATTAATTATGACCAAGTACTATCAAAGCCGTTTATCGAAGAAAATGTAACATCGTTTATCGACATTCGATCAATTCTGTTAGAAAATGACAAAGCTATGAAGGTTTTCCTTAACGAATAAAGGATGAAATATCGTGTTTTCACTGTTATTCATGTTCATGTGAATGAAGATAGAAATTAGGTAGTACCAATCAATTAAGTCTTGATTGATCGATTAAAAGATCTTCTCAGCGAGTCAACATCCGAGTCCATTCAATGTACTCGGATGTTTTATTCTTATGTGTCTTCTAAAGAAGATGAAATCTCTGCTTTACATCTTAACTCTCCAGCGATTGCTGAAGCGCTCGATTCCTGTTCTGCCTGAACGATGACTTTCTCAGCCTGTTCACTCCCGTCTTTCACACAGGGAGGGATCATACTTTGAATTTTAATGGAGCTTTCTGATTTTACAGCGATCTGATCGGTATTCATTCCTTAGTGAGCAGTTGCTCACGGCAATCCAGCAACAATTTGAGCCTTACAGGGCATGTGATGGAGAAGGATTGACCAGCCACTATACCCGAAAGCAATCAGCAAACGCCGAAAAATAAAGTCTTCCTGCTGGAGTGACGACTTCCGAATGGAGATGTTTTTTGGGTGGAGTCTGGTGATAAAAGACAGAACGAGAAAGCATAATCACGCCCTGGGATTTGGGCTGTGTTCAAAAACCCGTATATAGTTATTCCAATAAGGGATAGCCGTTGCCGGGAATGGTAAGATGATCAATGTTCAAATTTGTCTTTTTGCATACAACCTGGAGGAAAGCATTGCCAGCTGTATTGAAAGCGTGATGGAAAACTGCGGCAGTTATCAGTATGAACTGTTTGTCATGATAAACGGCTGTACCGATCTGACATATGACATTGTGTCTGGTATCGCTGATACACATCCCAATCTTCACCCGGTTTTGATTGAGATTGGTGACAAATCAAACGCCTGGAATACCTTTATCTACCAATATTATGATGGCCGTTCAGTCGCCGTTTTTGCCGATGGTGATCTGACATTTGGTCACAACGCCTTTAAACATATTGTTGACTGCCACATCTCACAGCCGCACTACAATGCCATTACAGGTTTTCCTTGTGATCGGGGAAGAAGCAGTAAGCAGATGCAAAACAGGATGCAGCAGAATCATGACCTGGCCGGTGGTTTATACCTGCTTTCACCTTTATTTATTCGGACATTAACAAACAATCACGTCAAATTGCCCGTCGGATTGATCGGTGACGACAGCATGCTGGGGTTTCTCTCAGCAACCAATATTTGCAGCGGTACTGATTTGCCCAAACAACGCATTGGCGTTTGCGTCAAAGCCGTGTTCATTTACTCCCATCTCAGCCCGCTACGCTGGCAAGACTACAAGCTCTATTTCAGACGCCGGGTTCGCTACTCGCTGCGTTACTTTCAACAACTCAGTATTGTCAGTGATCTCAAACAGCAAGGTATTTCCGCCATGCCGGCAGTCGCCATTCATGGTACGTCTGCATCCCTGCATCAGGTTCGCTGGCGAAGCAGTAATCTGATTTTTGACCTGATCTCCAAATGGATGATCGACAGACAAAAAATGCGATTACACCCGGAGTCAGATAATACCAGTAAGTCTCTCAGCTAACCGTCGGTTTACCTCGCAATGAACTGCCGGCCAGCGTCTGAACCATCCGCTCACAGTCCATATGTCATATCTACGCTTCTCAACGATGAACCACTATCACCCTCTTGTCACATTGCAGCCCCTGGCATGCGGTCAGAGTCAGCTCTCCCTGATAGTGCGTAAGATCGAGCTGGCGGCCATGAAACGGCTGGTGATTGACATACCAGAATACCTCAGACGGTTTTTTGTTACTTTTCAGTGCGATAGAGTCTATTTGTGACAGGTAATAGTGCTGGCCATTGTTGACAGACAAAATCCTAATGCCGGCCTCTGGCTGCTTATGCTCAGACTGCTCCTGATCAGATCGTCCCTGCTCAGCTTGCCCCTGACTCGTCATATGCTGCTGTTGCTGCCATACACTAAGCGCTTCGGGCCAGTTATCCGTTACGACAAAATCACCATCACTTTCCAGGGTAGGCGGCGTCAGGCCATTACGGGTATAGGCATATTTCTGATAAGCACAGCTGGCATCGTCTGATACTGATTTGGCCCGGCCTCCGGGCCAGCAGATCAACTGCCGCTTCACCGTTGCCGGCTGATGGACCCGACTGGCGTCCTCAGGTAACTGATCAAACACATCAAACATGATCGGCGCGGCCTGTGTGGCCCCCAGATAACCAACCACAGGCGATGAATCCGGGCGACCGACCCACACCGCCACTGTGTAATCGGCGCTGACGCCGACCGACCAAAAATCGCGGTATCCATAACTGGTGCCTGTTTTCCAGGCGATTTCACGGCGCACCCGCGGTACTACCCTGTCCGACGCGCTGATCGCGCTCAGGGTGTTAAATACCATCCAGCTGCTTTCAGCACTGAGGAGCATTTTATCGGGCTCTGGCGCTCTCTGCTGATCTCTCACCATATTCAGCGCTCTGAATTTTCCCTCTGTGGCCAGAGAGCGATACATTTCAGCCAGTGTCTGCAGGTTAGTTCCTGTCCCGCCTAATCCTACCGTCAGATTGGCCTGCTGGTGATGCAACTGCACCCCTGCCTGATGTAAACCCTGCTCAAAGACAGCTGGCGTCAGCGCATTAAATACCTGAATCAAAGGTACATTCAGTGATTGCTTCAGCGCATCACTCACACTGATGGCGCCCTGAAACCGCTCATTCAAATTCTGCGGCTTGTAATCAGAAAAGTGGGTTGGGATATCACTCAGCAGACTTTCGGTATGAATGATGCCGCGATCGATCGCCATGCCATAGATAAAGGGCTTGAGTGTTGAACCTGGAGACCGGACTGCCTGAGTCATGTCAACATGGGCAAAGCGGCTTTAATACAGTTTCTGCCGGCCTGCCAGAGAATGCGACAGCGT
>NZ_JASJOJ010000109.1:0-6012 GCF_038519165.1 Photobacterium sp. SP02 | reverse complement strand
CGGCTCATCAGCCACAGGGGTAACCGCCACCATCACCTTTACTCTGAGCGAAAGCAGCAGTGATTTTGCAGCCGGTGATGTGATTGCTTCCGGTGGTGCGCTGACGAATTTCACCGGCAGTGGCGCCAATTACAGCGCGACGTTCACCCCGGATGCAAACAGTACGACGGGAGCCACGATTGATGTCGCGGCGAATGGATTCACCGACGTTGCAGGGAATGGTAATACAGCCGCTGCCCAGCTCGCCCTCAGTGTGGATACAGTACTGCCAAGCGTGACCATAAACTCGGACAAATCCTCGTTGAAGCAGGGTGAAACCGCGAACATCACCTTGACATTGAGCGAAGACAGCACAGATTTTGAAGCGGCGGATATTACGGTCAGTGGCGGGACCTTGTCGGGCTTTCACGGCAGTGGAAGCAGCTACAGTGCAACCCTGACGCCGGTCACCGACGGCAATATCACGCTGGATATTGCCAGCGGCCGGTTTACCGACCCGAATGGCAACGGCAATCTGGCTGCGACTCAGTTGGCGGTGAGCTACGACGGTACTGCGCCTTATATCACCCAGTTGAATCCGGCTGATGATGCGACGGATGTCAGCCGCAACAGCAATCTGACGCTGACTTTTAGCGAGGATATACAGATTGGCAATTCCTCCGGCACACTGAGTCTGATAGATGCCACGGATGCAACAACGCTGGCAACATACGCAATGTCTGACACCGAGGTGAGTATTTCCGGTAGTCAGCTGCTGGTCGACCCGAGTGTGAGTTTCACACCGACGCATACTTACTACGTCACCATGACGAACGATGCGTTAACGGATACGGCCGGGAATGCCTTTGCCGGTTTCAGCACCGAGACGGTGTTTAACTTCACCATCGCCAACGCTGCACCGGTTGCGGCCGGTGATGCGGTGACGGTCGCGGAAGATAACCTGATTGCTATCAGTGTGCTCGACAACGACAGCGATACTGACAGTCAGTTGAATGCAGCCAGTGTCACCGTTCTGACCGCACCTTCGCATGGCAGTACCAGTATCAATACCGGGACAGGCACTATTACTTATACGCCGGATGCAAACTTCGCCGGGACAGACACCTTCAGCTATCAGGTTCAGGATGTCTACGGCGCTGCATCTTCACCGGCCACAGTGACAGTGACGGTTACCCCTGTGGCTGATGAGCCGGTGGCAACGGCGGATGTCAGCAGTACGGATGAAGACACACTGGTGGTTCTGGATGTGCTGGTGAACGACAGCGATGTGGATACAGGGGATACGCTGAACTCAGCTTCTCTGACTGTGGTGACTCAGCCAACCCATGGTTCCGCGACGGTTGAGAACGGTAAGATTCACTATCAGCCGGGCGCGAATTATGTGGGGACAGACACGCTGAGTTATACCGTACAGGACAGCACAGGGCTGGTTTCCAATATCGCTCAGGTGACGGTCAATGTGGCAGGCGTCAATGATGCACCGGTCACCGTGGTGGATGGCCTGGCAGTGAATGAGGATGAAAGCGGCGTTGTCGATGTGCTGGCGAATGACAGTGATGTCGATGGCTCACTCAATGCCAGTACGCTCCAGGTGATCACCCAGCCACAGCACGGGCAGACCAGCATTGATACCAATGGACTGGTGACCTATACCCCCAACGCGAATTTCTTTGGCAGCGACAGCTTTACCTATGTGGTGCAGGACGATTTGGGCGCGACCTCCCAGCCAGCGACGGTTACTGTGACTGTGACCAGTGTCAACGATGCACCAGTGGTCGTGAATGACACCGCTACTTTGCTGGAAGATACGCCGCACACAGTGAATGTACTGGGTAATGATCAGGATATCGACGGCACGATAGCTGCAAATACATTAACAATAGTGACCCAGCCGGAGCAGGGCAGTGTCAGCGTAGACAGCAATGGCATGGTGTCCTATACCCCGGCGCCGAATTTCAGCGGTGAGGATCAGTTCACTTATAAAGTGAGTGACGATCTGGATGCTGAATCCAATATCGCCACTGTGACCATGACGGTACAGGCCGTGAATGATGCGCCGGTTGCCAATGCCGATCAGGTAACGACTCAGGAAGACACCCCGGTTGATATTGATCTGATCAGCAATGACAGTGATCTGGACGGTACGCTTGATCTGAGCTCCATTCAGGTGCTGACGCCGCCTCAGCTGGGTCAGTTGCTGGATCTGGGTAACGGTAGCCTGCGCTATACCCCGGATACGGATCAATCCGGTACTGACAGCTTTACCTACACCATTTCTGATAACGAGGCCGACGTTTCCAATACAGCCACGGTTTCAGTGACGATCGAGACGGTCAATGATGCGCCGACCATCAGCGGCACGCCAGTGCTTAACGTCGATCAGGACCAGAACTACGAGTTCCAGCCGGTGGCTGCGGATGTCGAAAGCGATGGCCTGACCTTCAGTATTACTCATCTGCCCGACTGGGCGAGTTTCGATACCCAGACCGGACGTTTGTATGGCGTACCAAATAATGATGCGGTAGGCAGCGTCAGCAACATAGTGATCAGCGTTACTGATGGCGATAAAACCGCATCGCTGCCGCCGTTCACCCTGACAGTCAACAATGTTAACGATGCGCCTGTTATCAGCGGACAGCCTCAGGATCAGGTGTCTGAAGATACTCAGTACAGCTTTATCCCTCAGGCATCCGATATCGATGCGGATACGCTGACCTTCAGCATTGAGAACAAACCGGTTTGGGCCAGCTTTAATTCGCAGACTGGTGAGTTGTCCGGCACACCGGATAACAGCCATGTCGGCAGCAGCAGCGGCATTGTTATCAGCGTCAGCGACGGCAGTGAATCGGCCTCTCTGGCAGCCTTCAGTATCAGCGTGATAAACGTCAACGATGCACCGCAAGGGGAAAACCTGACGCTTACTCTGGCCGAAGATACCAGCCTGAGTATTGCCCCGGCGATGACAGATGTCGACAGCACAGCACTGAGTCTGCTGGTAACTGATGCACCATTACACGGTAGTTTAACCGCCCAGGGCAGCAGCTGGTTGTATACACCCCATGCCGACTTTAACGGTATCGACAACTTCAGTTATCAGGTGACAGACGGCGAAACGGTATCCGGTACTTATACTGTTTCGCTTGCGGTGACACCGGTGAATGATCCGCCCGTGATTGTTTCTGATTCGTATCACTTTAAAGCCAGCGCGTCGGGCCGTTATGTGCTGGATGTGCTGAGTAACGACACGGATATCGATCAGGATCTGCTGAGTCTGATGTGGGTGACGGCGGTGAAAGGGACAGCCAGTATACAAAATGGTCAGGCAGTTCTGACCACCACACAGCAGGGCACGTTTTCGCTGAAATATGGTGCCAGTGATGGTGAAGGGGGCCAGCAAATAGGTCAGGTGACAGTGGTGATTGAGTCGGCGGTGAGCCAGCCTCCGACGATTCAACCGCCAGCTGATATTGAGCTGAATGCAACCGGTTTGTTTACCAGAGTGGATCTGGGCGTTGCCAAAGCCACAGACAGCCAGGGCAGGCCACTGGCTGTCTCTCTGGTGGATCAGGCCCCAGTCTTCAAGCCGGGCAGGCATACGGTTTACTGGCGGGCGGTGGATGCGCAAGGCAATGAGTCTCAGGCCAGCCAGCAGGTTGTTCTGCATCCATTAGTCACACTCTCTAAAGATGACCACACCACGGAAGGGACGACACACAGTATCAGCGTTCACCTCAATGGCCCTGCGCCTGATTACCCGGTGACCATTCCTTATACCGTGTCAGGAAGCAGTGATGCCAGTGATCACACCTTGCTGGATGGCGTGCTTGAGCTAGAGCAAGGCACAAGCGCTGCGATTGAATTCGAGGTACTGAGCGATGGTCTGCCCGAAGGGCCGGAAACATTGACGGTTACTTTATCCCCCACCCTGAATCTTGGCAGTAAGTCAGATTACACACTGACTATCACAGAAGAGAATTTAGCACCAAGAGTGACCACAGGTGTTATTCAGGATGGCGATTCCCGGCACATTGTGGATATCTCTGGCGGCCAGGTTACTGTCAGTACACACGTCACAGATGTGAACAGTGCAGACAGCCATAGCTATCTGTGGGAAGCCAGCGACAGTGCGCTAGCTAATCTCAGCACCGAGGATGAACACTTTATCTTTGCGCCGGGTGCGCTGTCACAGGGTGTGTACAGCCTTAAGCTGACAGTGACGGATAACGGTACGCCTGTTCAGTCTGTGGTGAAACATATTTATCTGGAGGCTATTGCTCAGTTGCCGCAGTTAGGCGGTGAGGACAGCGATGGCGATCTGCTGCCCGACAACCAGGAAGGCTTCATTGACTCTGATGACGACGGCATCCCGGATTATTTGGATGCGACGGCTGACTGTAACGTCATACAAGAGCAGGCCGTGGTATCTGGCCGCTATCTGCTCGAAGGCGACCCGGGTGTGTGCCTGCGCAAAGGCGCGACGGTTGCAGGTAATCAGATGGGTGGTGTGCAACTGCTGGCCAGTGAAATTCCGCCCGATGCCGAGGTCAAAAACACCGGCGGTGTCTTTGACTTTATTGCTCATGGTTTGCCGACAGCCGGTCAGAGTTATCAGGTGGTATTGCCGCAACGTTTACCCATACCGGCAAACGCGGTTTATCGTAAATTCACAGAGAGTCAGGGCTGGAAAAATTTTGTCACTGATGCGCAAAACCTTGTGTCTTCTGCTCAGGGTGAAGCGGGTTACTGCCCGCCTCCGGGCGACAGTCAGTGGCAGGCCGGATTACAGGAAGGGCACTGGTGCGTACAGTTAACCATACAAGACGGTGGCCCGAATGATGATGACGGCCAGGCCAATGGCAATGTAATGGATCCGGGCGGTGTTGGCGTACCGCTGAGTGCCAATCTGTCGCCATCGGCGGTGGATGACGCCGTATTGCTCAACCGGAACGGGAACACAATGATAGATGTGCTGGCCAATGATACGGATGCCAACAATGATCCCTTGTCTGTGTTGGCAGCATCGGTGGATTTCGGCGTGGTCAATCTGACGTCTAATCAGATCCACTATGCCGCTCCTGATGGTTTCTATGGTGTCGCGACCATCAGTTACAGCATTTCAGACGGGACAGGCGGCACGGCGAATGCGCAAGCGAAAGTGACAGTGCTGAACAGCGATTACCCGGTTGCGGTGGACGATGTTATTCAGACTGATGATAAAACGGCCGTGGTCATTGCTGTGCTGGACAATGACACAGATGCAGACGGTGACAGTCTGACAGTGGTGTCTGCGCTGGCAAACCGAGGTTCGGTGACGATAAACACAGATCAGAGCCTGACATTTACGCCCGAAGCCGGTTATGAAGGAGAGAGTATCATTACCTACCAGATAGAAGATGCGACTGGCCTGCAAGCCAGCGCGCAGGCACGTGTTACCACCACACTCAGTGAAGGTCTGGTGGTGAAAAACCGGGCAGGAGGGGCTGTCACTGCCCTGATGCTGGTATTACTCGGCGGTTTGGGAGTCATGCGCCGCTGGGGCGGACGGCTGCTGGCGCTGGTATTGGCGTTGATCAGCTTTAACAGCCAGGCAGCCTGGTTTGTTGATGCCGAGCTGGGCGTGAGTGAGGCCAGCGAGCGCCATACTCAGCCGGCGGATACCCTTGTTTCACAAGATGACACTGACACGGCTGTGTCACTGGGGGTGGGCTATGAAACCGATCATCACTGGATACTGACGGCCCGCTATTTGGATCAGGGGGACGGCAAGGCCACACTCAAACCAACTAGCGCTGTGTCTGATGACTATCATCAGAGTGTGGTTAAGGCCACACCTGTGCTGACCTCTGGGGTGGCGCTGGACGTGCGCTATCCTGTGGTGTCTGATAATGATTTCCGCTTTTTAGTCGGTGGCGGCGTTTACCGCTGGGAAGCAGATTACAGCAGTACGTTTCAGGGGCAGACAATCAGCTCATCCGACTGGGGCGTCGATCCGTATCTGACAGCCGGGCTGGA
>NZ_JASJOJ010000108.1:0-6078 GCF_038519165.1 Photobacterium sp. SP02 | reverse complement strand
GTTGTAGGCGCTCCCGGCGCCGACAACCTGAAAATTCGTCCTGAATTTTTCCCTGAATTTGTTGATCACTTTAGCTAAGAAAATGCATCCGGCCTGCCATGCCCGCGCAGGCGGGAGTCTATACGGCGAGCGCAATTTTTGAAGTTTAGCTTGTATGTCGCGCTTGAGTTTGGTGGTTCATTTGGCATTGTGTGATGCGCGCCAAGTACTCTTTGTGGGGGCAAAGAGTACCCAGAAAGCCCCTTTTTGATCTTTGGTGTTGTCCGGGTCGGTTGTAGGCGCTCCCGGCGCCGACAACCTGAAAATTCGTCCTGAATTTTCCCCTGGGGGAGTGGGTTTCTTGTGATTTAGCCTGACTTGTTGTTTCAGTCCGCCTCACGCTGTTGTTGGATTTCAGCCACTCTATCGCAAATGTAGTCGGCAATCGGCATGGCTGAGGTTGCAGCCGGTGACGGCGCGTTACACACGTGCAGGCTGCGTGGGCTGTCTGCAAACAGAAAGTCATGAACTAACGTGCCGTCTTTCAGTACGGCCTGAGCACGAATACCTGCCGGGTAGGGCTCCAGATCGCTCAGCGTCAGGCCCGGACAGTATTTACGTACCCGCTCAAGATATCCGGCTTTCCACCAGGCATCTTTGAATTCCCGCAACCCGGTTTTCAGGTGCTTGCCGGTGACATGCCAGAAGCCGGGAAAAGCCAGCATGTCCAGGCTGTCACGCAGGCTGAAATTAAATCGCCCGTAACCTTCGCGCTTAAACCCCTGCACCGCGTTCGGACCAACTGTGACTGAGCCATCGATCATGCGTGTCAGGTGAACCCCTAAAAAGGGCAGGGAAGGGTCCGGGATCGGATAGATCAGGTGACGGACAATCTGATTGTGTCTGGCGGCCAGGCGGTAATATTCTCCGCGGTAGGGGATGATCTGAAAATCTGTCTCCAGCCCCATCATTTGGGTCAGGCGGTCGGCCATTAACCCGCCGCAACACACCAGAAAGCGGCCTTTGACAGAAAAAGAACCGGCACTCGCTGCGTTGCTCCGGTGGCAGGTCAGTTCGATGTGATCACTGTGCTCTGCGATGGCTGTCACTCGCGTACCCAGGGCTGTTTCCCCGCCTGAGGCAGTAAAGTCACTGGCCATGTGTTCAGTCACCCGGCGGTAATCCACGATGCTGGTCGCCGGGACAAACAGTGCCCCCAGTCCGTTGATGTTCGGCTCTCTTTCCCGCAGCTGTGTCTGATCCAGCACTTCAATTTCAATCCCGTTTTCATGGCAGCGGGTGTGCAGATCCTGCATCCGGCGCACTTCCGTCTCATTGGTGGCGACCAGCAATTTGCCGCAGTTGTCGACCGGAATCCCGTGCTGGTGGCAAAAATCCAGAGTACGCTGCTCGCCTTCTTTGCAAAACCGTGCTTTCAGGCTGCCCGGCGCATAATACACGCCGGCATGGATCACGCCGCTGTTGTGGCCGGTCTGGTGCTGCGCGAGCGTGCTTTCTTTTTCAATCAGCAAAACCTTGCTGGCGGGATGA
Organism: Photobacterium sp. SP02; assembly: GCF_038519165.1. Lineage (NCBI taxonomy): Bacteria > Pseudomonadati > Pseudomonadota > Gammaproteobacteria > Vibrionales > Vibrionaceae > Photobacterium > Photobacterium sp. SP02. Next base: position 4,548 of record NZ_JASJOJ010000108.1, on the reverse strand, counting down.
CGGCGTAGCAAAGCATTGGCTGTGGCGACACCCACAATGCCGCCGCCAATCACCAGGTAGTCGTAATACTCATTCATCGCGGATCCTTCGCAAATGCAATTTAGGCCAGATACAGACTGACATCATCATGATTCATAAGACATTAAAACACTAAGCTGGCACAGTCGTAAAAGGATAAATGGGTTTCACCAACCCCGCTTTCTGGTGATTTCATCTTGCGACATGTGTCTGGTGGTGGTTTAATAGCCGCCATCACCTCTTTTGGAGTTAACGCCTGAATGAATCACTAACCCCTGACATCCTTTGAACTTTTTTCTTTTGGATCCGCAGGGTTAGTGGGCGTTAACCGTCTTTGTCTGAGCAGTCGCCGTATTGTGATCGGTTGTGCGACTCAGATTTGTCTGCCAAATATCTATCTGCTAGATAGCAATGTCTTCCGACGGTAATGTCTCTCCCTGCGCTTGCGCCGGAGGTCTTATGACATTATTGCAAGCCCAGTCTCTGACTGTTTTTCTTCCCCACGGGGAACCACTGTTTTCTGATCTATCCCTGACTTTAGACCGTGAAACCACCGCTCTGGTTGGCCGTAACGGCTGCGGCAAATCTGTGCTGGCCGCACTGTTAAGCGGAGCCCGCCAGCCGGATGAAGGCCGGGTGATCAGGCACGCGCGCATCGCCTACTTACCTCAGCTGACCGTGCAGAGCGATTTGTCGGCTCTGGGCACGGTTGCACAAGCACTGGGTGTCGAGGGTTGTCTGCAAGCGTTACAGCGCATCGCCGACGGCAGTTGCGATCCGGCCGATTTCGAGGCGGTCGGCGACCAATGGGATTTACCCGTATCCCTGTCTCGCCAGTTGTCAGCGCTGGGATTACCGCCTGATCCCGGACAATCTTGCAGCAATCTGAGCGGCGGTGAGCTGACGAGGTTACGATTGTGGCTCTGCTTGCGCAGCGACGCTGAATTGCTGATTCTCGATGAGCCGTCAAACCATCTGGATCGGCAGGGCAGGGAATGGCTGTCACAGCAAATCGCTCATTTTCAGGGCGGTATACTGCTGATCAGTCATGATCAATCCTTACTGAACAACGCAGATCGTATTATTGAACTCAGCCACACGGGTTTAGCCTGTTATGGCACCGATTTTGGGCAATACCGGCAGCAGAAACATCATGAAGCCCGGTTACTGGCAACACGGCTGTCCAAAGCGAAACAGCAAATCAACGCCATTCAGCGCCAGCATCAGCGCAATGAAGAAAAAGCGCAGCGCCGGGCCGCGGCCGGTAAACGGGACAGACGCGATGGCAGCCAGTCGACTTTACTGCTTGATTATCAGAAAAATGCGGCAGAAAGTGCGGCATCCTCGAGAACCCATCAGCACCATCAACAGCTGGATGATGCGCGGCAACAGCTTCAATCCCTGCAGGATAAAGCGGACAGTACCAAGCCGCTGAGCTTCAGCACCGACAGTGCAAACAAGCGAAGTGCGCGTTTACTGACGATCACTGAATTGGGTTTACAGCGGGGACAATTGCCAGCAATCAGCCGAACCATCTGGTATGGCGATAAAATTCACCTGCGCGGCAGTAACGGCACAGGCAAATCGACCTTGCTGAAAACCCTGCTGGGCGGTATGCCAGTCAAATCGGGTGAGATTCACAGGCACGGGCCGCTTTGTTATCTCGACCAGCATTTCTCCTTATTTGATTTGCAGGCCAGCCTGATCGAGAACCTGACGCGCCTCTGTCCGGCTTATACCGCCGCTGAGTTACGCACCCTGGCGGCTTGCATTGGTTTTCGCCGTGACAGAGTCGCGCAACAGGTGTCGACCCTGAGCGGCGGTGAACGGATGCGGCTGGCGATGCTGGTGGTGAGTCATCAGCAACAGGAAGGGCTTTTGCTGCTGGATGAGCCGGACAACCACCTTGATTTAGATAGCAAATCTATGATGGCGCAGGCCTTGAGTGAACATCAGGGCAGTTTCATTCTGGTCAGCCATGATCAGGATTTTGTTGAGGCGTGTGGTGTGAATCAGCGCTGGGATCTTTTCAGATAAATCGACTATGCTATCTGGAGCTTATGGATAAGGAGGGCATTATGTCACAAGCATCAACATCGTCGTCGGATCACCTCACTGGCCATTGCCTGTGCGGTAAGGTCGGCATGACATCAAACAGCGGTACCTTGCATGCGGAAGTCTGTCATTGCGGCATGTGCCGTAAATGGAGCGGTGGCCCGTATCTGGCTGTTTCGGCAGGCACGGACGTGACATTCAGTGGTGAAGAATATGTTTCCCGTTTCTCGTCATCAGACTGGGGCGAGCGCGGTTTCTGTAAAAATTGTGGTACTCACCTGTTTTATTTTCTTAAACCAACCGGCCAGTATATTGTTCCGGCGGGGCTGTTGGATCAGGAAAATCAGCTGGAAATGGCGCAGCAGATCTTTATTGATAAAAAACCAGCCTATTATGCGTTCAGCAACGACACCAAAAATCTGACGGAAGAAGAAGTCTTCGCTCAATTTGCCCCTTAAGCAACAGCCATCCCGGGTCGATCATACCGGCCCGGGATAGTGACAGTTCACTGCTTTTTCAAACTGACCGCCACGCGGCCGATCACCTTGATCTCGCTGTCGTTGACTTCAACGCAGGTGTGGCCCAGTGTCACCGCCAGCTTGTTCGGCAATCGCTGAATAGGATTGATCGACAAACGTCCGTCCATATCAATCAGGTACTCACCGCTTACGGCATCGTTCTGGCTTTGATCAACCAGGAACCGCCCTTCATGGGTTTCCACTTCAATGGTGGACGCGGCATTGAGGTGCCAGGCGTCAAAAATGCGCTGAGCGAACGGGATTGTCCCCATACTGATTAATTTGCCATTGCTCAGGCTGTAGCTGTCCAGCGTGACGACTGCGTCTGATGTCGCGGCGTTCGTCGTCGTTTGTCGTCCTGTTTTGTACTCATTTGACGTTTCAGCAATCGTATCATGGCCCGTGTTTTTACTGCCCGTAAACGAATGATGCAGTTCTTCCAATGGGTAATCAGACGGCAGAATGAGCTGGTGAACAGGGATGCCGGTTCGTAAATGCGTACGGACGACCAGCTCGTGAGAGGTGCGGTTGTGCGTATTCCAGGTGCTGAAGGTGGTTTTCGGCACGTCAAACAGCGTCGCCATCTCACCAAAAGAAGCACAATGGGTTAAGTCTCTCAAATTCGAAGTAAAGTCATGACCTTTCAGATAGTCAAAAATAAGGATTTTTTTACTCATGGACTGTCCAGTCAGTGTGATCGAACTCGAAAATGATCGTCAAAAGTTAACTTTCAATGGCAGAAGTTATTGACTGCATTCAATTGAGGATCAACACTGTGCGTATTCAACAAATCAGCGCAAAATTGGCGAAAAGTGCGCAAAACCAACGCGTAAGGATACCACTCATGGCAAGGAATCAAATAGCAATTGATGGACCCTGTATCGCAAAAGTGGAGATTCGGCGTCTGACCGACCTTCATTTCCGTACTCTGCTTTTGTCGAAAGCCAGCAGAATGGCTTTTGGCAATACAGCGCGGTCTCACCGGAGCCGGAAAACTCAGGGGGCTGGTCAATGGCGACACTCTGACAATTCAGCCCGCAACAGCAGAGAGGTGCTGGCATGAGCAAGGTCACGCTTCATGAGCTGAAGATTCCGTCGGCCAATTTCACCGATATCCTGGCCGGACGTAAAACCCATCAGCTGTGCCTCAATCATCGTCAATATACCGCTGGAGATGTGCTGATTTTGCGCGAACTGGACGAGAACGGCGAGGAGACAGGGCAGGAGATGAACTCGCTCATCACCCATGTTGAGTACGGCAACGCGGCGGGCCTTGAGGACGGCTGGTGTGTCTTGTCGCTGGCCAACACCACGCCTTTACTGGGAATTCGCTTGATTGGTTATCTGCGTGATCGTTTAAAAGAGCACTGCGATTACACAGAAGCGGCGTATCAGATTATCAGGAAAGCCGGCAGTACAGATACTCAGGCGAAGCGCACGGTGCAGGCTGGGCGGTGTTGGGTGGATGAGGCGAATCATTTTTTGAAGAAGTTTCCGGTGGGGCAGTAGCATTCTTATTGTGGGGCGAGGTGCGACAGGGGCTGATTCTGAGGGTTTGTCGCGCTTGAGTCTGGTGGTTCACTTGGCATCTGAGTTCGCGCGCCAGGTACTCTTTGTTGGGGCAAAGAGTACCCAGAAAACCCCTTGTTGTTCTTTGGTGTGGTCCGGGCCGGTTGTAGGCGCTCCCGGCGCCGACAACCTAAAAATTCGTCCTGAATTTTTCCCTGGGGGAGTGGGTTTCTTGGGTTTTGGGGTTGTTGCTGGGTAATCGGGTGTGATGGTATGTCGCGCTTGAGTTTGGTGGTTCACTTAGCATGGTCTAATGCGCGCCAGGTACTCTTTGTTGGTGCAAAGAGTACCCAGAAAGCCCCTTTTCGTTCTTTGGTGTGGTCCGGGTCGGTTGTAGGCGCTCCCGGCGCCGACAACCTAAAAATTCGTCCTGAATTTTTCCCTGGGG
>NZ_JASJOJ010000107.1:0-7206 GCF_038519165.1 Photobacterium sp. SP02 | reverse complement strand
CCTGAAAGTTCACGGCAGTCGCCGAGAACGACGCGCTTTGTGTGGCAGTCACCAAACGGTTCTGGTGAATCTGATCACCAGCCGTCGCCTGAAACTGAGCGGCTGAGTTTTCACTGTTCAGAAGCAGATCACCGGTCGCGACATACTCGATGTTCTGTCCGGCCTGCTGCGTGCCTGTGGTCGTCACCGACTGGTTCGACTGCACAGTGAGTGACTGCTTACTGCTGACATCCCCTAAGCTAATCTGGCCATCTGCCGAGAGCTGAATATCGCCCACCGAACTGAACAGCTTACCGGTATTCACGCCGATCCCCTGCTCGGTCGCCACCAGAGTGATACGACCGGCATACATGCCGCCCAGCGCCGAGGAATCGATTGCCAGTACAGGTTTATCTTTCACATCATGCGTGGCTGTGACTTCATTGGTCAGATAATCAATTTGGTTTAGGCCGGTAACGACAGACAGGTTGTTGGCATGAATGTCCGCATTGATTTTTGCCGTGCGGGCCAGAATATCGAAATAGTCCTGAGCGGTGCCATCCAGCCCTTGCCCGGTGACAGTGACATCGCCCTGGCGAATGTCAAAGCCGCTCAGTAAGCCGCTCTGAAACTGAGGGACACCTGTGGTTAAGGTGACTCGCGGGGTATTGAGAAAACCACAGCCGTTACAGGTAATGCCATAAGGATTGGCGACGATAACGTTCGCTTGCTGGCCAAACACTTCGGTATAGCCATTCAACTGGCTGCGGTTGGCCCCGGTAACTTCATTGAGAATGACAGAGGCGGCCTGCCCGTTCAGCTGAGCGTTCCCCTGCAAATAGCCGCCCAGCTGAGATTGCGCCAGTTTTTCGGTTGAGTTGTTGAGGATCAGCCCTTCTTTGCCGACGTTATATTGCTGGAACTGGTTATGCGATAAACCACTGGCATTGGGGGCGGCAATATTCACCACTGGCACGCCGTTCGCCGCGGCAGAGAGCGTGGTGTGATGCTTACCGCTGCTATCGACCTGAATTGTTGCCCAGACAGGCTGAGTCGCCAGCATCCAGCACATGACGTAAGTCAGTACTTGCGTGAATTTGTGATTATGATGACGCATGCCGGCCTCGGAAAATTCAGAATCTCAGTGAAAAACGGTAATTCAGGCTGTAATCATCCGCCGACATCCAGGAAGGATGTTCGATGGGCCAGCCCGCCAAAACAGTGCTCTGGTAAAAGCCCGACTGCGCACGCAGCCCCACCGCTCCGCCTGTTAAGTGACCCCGTTCAAAGGGGTCTGTGTTGTCGGGATGTATCGCCCCGGTATCGAGTGCAACAGTCAGATCCAGTTGCCCCAGATAAGGCCATTGCCCCAGGTGGTAGTTCAGGTCGTTGCGCCAGTAGTAGCCGGCATCGCCCGACAGCGATTGCCCCTGAAAACCACGCACCGAATACTCGCCACCTATGCTAAGCCGCTCACTGCCGGGTAACGACTTGGCGGCAATTTGGGTAAACAGCGTGGTCGAGAACGACCAATCCGGCGACAAGGGATAGGTATAATTCACCGTGACTGTGCCCTTGTTGAATTCCGTTTCCGGGCTGCCGGGCACTGCGCGATAACCGGGAATAGCCAGTCCGCGCTCATATAAGGGCGACATCGTCAGAAACCCGCCAGCCAGCCGCGTGCTGTGTTCGGCGGAAAGCGTCACCGACGCGCGTTCATTGCTGCTGCCGTTCAGTAAGGTCTTGTCGATAAAGTTTTTCTCGTGGTCATAGCCAAGCACCACCCTAAGTGAAGACTTACTGATACTGTCCCGATGAAATAACCATTGGGTATCCAGTGCGTGCCTTTGGGTTTTACCGCTGGATGCGAACGAGAAATTCTGGCTGTTTACTGTGGTCAAATAATCGCTGTAGGCGTACTGGTAGTTCAGGGTCCAGTAACCCAGTGGCATTCCGCATCCCAGCTGCAGGCTCTGGCTGTCCCGACTATCGACAAATTCAGCACTTTTCGAACCAGACAAGCTCCAGCTCTCGTAAAGCCCTAAAATGTCTTCAGCCACCAGCGTGACAGAGAGTTGCTCCTTGCCTGTGCTGTCCTGCCCTGAATTGCTGTAACCCAGCTCGCCCCGCCACCATGCGCCCGCTCTGGCCTGAATATCGACCAGACTGAAACCGGGCCGGGTGCCGGGCAACATTTGCACCGTCGCGTTATAGCGGGACAAACGGTTCATTTGATCCAGCGTCTGCTCGACATCCCGCAAATTTAAAATCCGGCCACTTTCTCCAGGGAAAAGGTGCTGCAAACCGGATGACGCCATGCCGTTTTCCTGCAGGCTTTCCAGCTTGCCTTCCAGCACGTCGACAACTAACTCACCACCCGACAAATTCTGCGGTAACAGCACAGCTCTGGATGTCACATAAGCCTTGTCGATATAGGTGTTGGTGATGATTTTCAGCATATTGTTGATGGCTTCAATGCCGATGCAGTCTCCGGCTCTGAAATCGATCGCCGCCAATAAAATGTCTGTGGCGATGTGCTGATTGCCCCGCAGCGTCAGCTTTTGAATCACAAAACATTGTGCATCCTGCGCTGGCAGGACTGGTGCTGGCGGTGGCAAAGCCTGTAACTGCTCGATCGCCTGTTGGGACGCTTCAAGCGATTGCAGACGTTTTGCCTGCTCTGTTTCGATATCACTTTTTACCGCAGGAGAAAGCAGAGCGGCATAGGAAGAAAAAACGGTGAAAAAGAGACAAACCGAAGCAAAACGAATCAGCATAGCACCCACATGAAAAGTGATATAAATATGCGTTCCAGCCTTTAATAAGCCGCTGATGCTGATGCAAAATAAAAGTCATCAGTCACCTTTACTTCCGTGTATTTTCAGCGCTTTCAGCATCCTTTTCTGCCCATAAAAAAACCGGCAAACAATGGCAAGCCATGCCAATACACACGCTGAGAATCAAGAACACATAATTATTTAAAAAATGTGCATCACTCACGTCAGGAAATCGCTTTCAATCATGGCGACAATTTATTCAACGACATTAAATTGACACCGAATGACCAAGGCATAAAAGATCTGAACAACAAGCAGGCAATGACAAATGAACGGCATAAAAAAACGGCCCTGAGCGAAACTCAGGGCCGTTTTTCAAAAAAGAAAAGGATGTTCAATCAGGCATGCAGCAGCGCCATGGATTCTCTGGCGATCACCCACTCTTCATTGGTCGGAATGACCATGGCCATCGGGGTATTGGGTTTCGTGATCACGCCTTTTTCGCCGAAGCGGGCGTTCGCATTACCCGTGGCATCTTCGCGGTAGCCGAAAATTTTCAGGTACTTAAGAACTTCACTGCGCACCGGCAGGGAATTTTCGCCAATGCCGCCGGTAAATACAATGGCATCCAGTTCGTCCAGCGCCACCATGTAAGAAGCAATGTATTTCGCCACCCGGTAAGTAAAGATTTCAAACGCCAGTTTCGCACCGGCATGGCCAGCTTCCATCGCTTCAACAATGCCGCGGCAGTCGCTGGTTAAACCGGAAACGCCCAGGAAGCCCGCTTCTTTGTTCAGGGTTTGCTGCACCTCAGCCTGACTCCAGCCTTTGTTGATCAGGAAATCTACGATGCCCGGGTCTAAATCGCCGCAACGGGTGCCCATCATCAAACCGGCGGTTGGGGTAAAACCCATACTGGTATCAACACTCTGGCCATTACGCACGGCACAAATTGACGCGCCGTTGCCTAAATGCACGGTGATCACATTGGTTTTTTCTGCCGGTTTGGCCAGCTGTTTAGCCGCTTCCTGGCTGACAAAGTAATGGCTGGTGCCGTGAAAACCGTAACGACGGATGCCGTAGTCCTGATAGAGCTTCTCTGGCAACGCATAGCGATACGCTTTGGCAGGCATCGTTTGGTGAAACGCGGTGTCGAACACGGCGTATTGCGGCAGGTAGGGGAAAGCACTGATGGCCGCGCGGATGCCGATAACGTGAGCAGGATTATGCAGGGGTGCCAACTCGCTCAGCGCTTCAATCTCTGTCAGCACATGTTCATCGATTTTCACGGTTTCACTGAAACGCTCGCCGCCATGAACCACACGGTGGCCGATGGCAATGATGTCCTGCTTCAGGCCCAGTTCATCGAGCAATAGCACCAGACGATCAATCGCCTGCTGATGGTGATTGCCTGTCGCTTCCAGCGCAAAGCTGGATTTCTCGCCGTCATATTTCCAGCTGACAGAGGCATCGCTGAGACCAAAACACTCCCCCAGCCCTGTCAATCTTGCATCACCGCTGACGGCATCGATCAAAGCAAATTTAAGCGAAGAGCTTCCGGAATTAATAACGAGTACAAGTGAATGGCGCATGGGGATTCCACCAGAAGATTGTCGGCTGATTTGGCACTCAGTGCCCCCTGACAACAGATGTTGTCGGCACAGATGCTAAGAAATTGATGTGGAGCAACAGATTCATAGCATCTTGTGCTGCACCATAATACTCAATTTTTTTTGAATGATTCAATACAATATTCAAATTTAATGTAAAAACACAAAATTTTTTTGCAAGGAATCAAAAAACTGAGTGATAGTTCAACAAAGAGAAGATGTGTACATCCGCTGATCCGTCTCTGGCAAAGCGCTTAGCTTGCCTCAGACGAAGACAGATACCTTTGGTACAAAGCCTCAACGTCATTGCTGCACATCACATCCATATTGGCTTTCAGCATGGATAATGGCCAGTCCCACCACTTGATTTCCAACAGCTTGGCCACTTCGCTGTCGTTAAACCGTGACTTAACGACTCTGCCAGGATTGCCGACCACAACACTGTAAGGCGGGACATCTTTGGTGACCACTGCCCGCGCGCCGATCACTGAGCCATCACCTATGTGTACACCGGGCATAATGACGCACTCGCTGCCGATCCAGACATCATTGCCGATAACCGTATCACCCGTTCTGGCAAAACCGGCTTTGACTTTGTCACCAAATTCACTCACCTCAAACGGGTAAGACGATATCCAATCGTGTCTGTGTCCCTGATTACCTGCCAGCATGAAAATGGCACCCGAAGCGATCGAGCAGAATTTACCTATGATGAGTTTATCGACCTCACCAAAAATACCGGATTCCCACACCGCTTTTGTAGAGTGATCACCCATCAGGTAACGTACACAATGATCTTCAAAGTGCTTGTCGTGGTAATAGCCGGAATAGTAAGTGAAGTCCCCGACAATAATGTTCGGGTTAGTCACTTTTTTATTCAGCTCGTAACCGCCAAGCCAGGAAGGAAAGATAGTCGCCATCATTACCTCATACTCAAACATGCGCAAAAAAACTGCGACTTTTTATGTCAGTATAATGTAACTGTCTGGAAGCAGCCGCGCTATGCTGTCACCCGACTAAGACAACAACACAGCAACGGCTGAAAATGGCAGAGTTTTCGCTTATGCGGATGACACAGACTCAGCAGCGACCATTTCCCCGCTCCAGTCTTTTTTTGCCGTATTTTGTGAACCGTTACCCTGCCCGGCCGCAGAAAGACCAGGATTCGTTTGCACCACTGAATCCACATCAATGTCTTCATTGATGCGGCCTAAAGCGGCATCAAGCTCAGCATCAGTCGGACGGTATTTGGACCTGTCGTACATTTTGTCGAGCAAATCCATGGTGGAATGCACAGGTACTGGCGGGTTGTGCAAATACTTATAAATCTGCTTGGCCACTTTCTGAACATTCAAAATCGACTCAATGCCGACATGCTGAACCGCCGTATCCCGCTCTTTTTTGGCATCCAGATATCCCGAAGCAAACGCCACAGAAAACCAGATATACGCAACGGCGGCATCGGTGACATTGGTCACAGGCTGGTCATTGTTCAGATGCATTTTCCCGGCCAGATACTGTGCTTCCAGATTGCCGAGCTCGGCCGCTTTTTCCAGCCAGTAGATGGCTCGCCGGCGATCTCGCGTCGCCCCCACCCCGGTCTGGAAACAATAGGCGACTTTAATACAACCCATGGCATCGTTATTCACGGCCGACTTTAAACGCCAGAAAAAGGCACGACGCGGCGATGGGGTCGGATTCGACTCCACCACGTACCAGTCACCCAGAAACAGCTGTGCCGGCACATATTCCATTTCAGCCGCTTTGATCAGATGGCCGACACCCGAAGTGGTATTAATCGCAGTACCATAGCCTCGGATCTCAAAACGACCGAGTTCAAACAAGGCCTCTGGTTCATTGTTGTTGGCTTTGACCAGGCACTCCCAATAACGCGACTTGGCTTCGCCGTGAGGATCATCGACATCCTGGCGACTTAACCGTGCCAACGCATTCTGTCCGATTTCATTCCCTAGTTCAGCAGCTTTCTGGTACCAGCCTAATGCCACACGGAGATTGCCAACTTCATTTTCCTTCGCTAACGATAAAATGCTGGGAATATGACCTGACTGCGCCTTTTTGACTTTTTCTTCGTGTTCAACAGCCTTTGCCTGTTCTAATACCTGTCGGTATTTTTCATCCTTGAGTGCCTGCTCTCTGGCGGCCTCACGAACGTCTTTCATCAGTGCAAAATACCGGGAAACCGCCACAATCAGCAATACAATGCCCAGGCAAACGCCTAAACCGAGTTGTGACATAACCCCTCTTAAAACAAATCTGTATTCTTTGTAATAACGGCATTTTGGGATAAATCTAAAGTTATATTTTCTCTGATTTTGAAGCTGGTCAGATCAGGGCACCGAAAACAGTACAAAAATCCCGGTTTGAGCAGAGATTCTGCGAAAGCCGGGACAGAAAAATAGCCAATGTCTGTGACGCTTAATCCAGCGAAATGCCGTTCACACTCAGGCTGACTTCCACATTGCCGCGTACGGCATTGGAGTAAGGGCACACCTGATGGGCTGACTTCACCAGTTCAATGGCTGCTTGATCATCCATTGCCAGTTCAACGGACAAATCCACCGCTAGTGCAAAAGCGCCACTTTCTTTAGCCAGTAACCGAACCTTGGCTTCTGTCGGGGCTTCACGCAAACCCAGTTTCTGAAGGCCCGCAATATGCAGCACTGCATTTGAGAAACAAGCCGAATAACCCGCGGCAAACAGCTGCTCTGGATTCGTGGCTTCGCCGCTGCCGCCCAATGCTTTGGGATAGCTCAGAGAAACATCCAGCAAACCATCATCACTCTTCACCTGACCATTGCGACCGGCGCTTGCTTTTGCGG
>NZ_JASJOJ010000106.1:0-7497 GCF_038519165.1 Photobacterium sp. SP02 | reverse complement strand
TTGCCTATTTGGAGCAAGTAATATTGGCGGGAATCCAAGGTTTGGATAAGAAATGAGCATACGTGCTCTCGCCCTGGCTGTGATAGCAGTGATGAGTGTGAAAGTGCCGGGGAGTATGTTCATGTGAGGTAGACCGTATTCTATTACCAAGAAAAAGAAAAAAGCCCTGATAAACAGGGCCTTCGTATTAACTATTAAGACTTTCCTTTATCGGTCGTGGTGCCTCAATTGCTGTTGGCTGATTCTTGACCCAATCAAGAAGCGTTTGGCGTTTCTCTGAGTCTGTCAACGTCTTCCAACGCTCGAACGCTGATTTATCTGTACTTCCAAGGCTATCATCTTTAGGCTCTTCAACCCACGGAACATAAGCATGATACTTTCCACCTAAAGACTTAATTTCCAGCTCAATTTCGCTGCAAGGATCATAGACAGTTGATTGAGAAAGATTTACCTGTCTCAAACTCAATGAAAGTTTAGGTGTTATACTGCCTAAAATATCACCGAATGGCCGTAATCCTTTTACTTGAATCCCAGTCGGAGATATATAGTTTAGTTTAATCTCCATACTATAAACAGAATAAGTATTACCTTCATCGAGATCACCCGGATCCTTTCTTATCATTTCCAGTGACCTCTTAAAGAAATGTTCACTTTCAGAACTGATTAGAGATGACTTTTCATCAGTGTTCAATCGCCATTCATCATAATTAGTTCCATGACTCACATTCATTTTTGAATGATATTCACTAAAAGACAATTCGCCCTGATAACATAGTTTAGAAAAGTATGAAGGCCCTACAGTTCTATCCACGGCAAAGCCATCCATCACTAATTGAACAGCCATATCAACATCTTTCCAGTTTAAATTCACCTTCTTGTAATGCTCGATATTGTTTTTCTCAGCAACAATAAGTACATATAAAGAAGCTGGATTTTGTTCAGAATGGACAAAGCTTTTAAATTCAGTTTTTGATATTTCAGATAAATCTTTTGACGTCCATTTAAAATCTTCAATTTTACCGGATTTAGTGAATATGTTTAAACCTGTGAATTTCGAATCGAATCCTACAGCTTTAGCGCAAATGTTCTCTACAATAGGCACAGTTTGCAGACTATTAGTATCTTTCGCTAATGTGAAAGCTTCTACTAATGTATCTTTCTCTTGCAAGATTAATGGTTCAGTTCCAAACTTTGTTGGCAGTGTCACTAAAGAGCTATTTTCACCGTGCACGCCTACATTCAGACCTGATTTATTGTCTTCGAACTGCTCTAAACCATGAATTCTATGATCATAATATGTTGGTAACTTTACACTATGCGAACCTGTTTTCATCCATAGCGTATATTCCATATTTCTAAATCCACCTTGTGAAATATAATAATTAAAATTACTACTATTTTCACCTTCATCAAGATAGAAACGCAATCTATTCCCAGCATCTATTGTTGATAAGAAGTCAATTCTAAAACTACTTGTTAATGGTTTTAAACCAGGGATCTGCACTTCACCAAAATAGTAAAATGGCTCAAATTCAACACCAGATAAAACAGTTTCACCCTGAGAATCATAGTATTTCTTTAACTTTCCATCCGGATCGATACTAAAGCTTGAATGTTTCATAGGTGTGATCAATGCTTCAAATTCTGGTCCAGACAAGTCCCAACCATCTGTCCTGTCATACCCTAGTTTCACTGTAATTACTTTAGAAAGCGTATCTTTCAAAATAAGCTGTGCTTTTACTTTATGATAAGGTCCAAGACGGTTTGACTTTTTAACATCATGCCAATCATTAAATGTCTGCCAGTATTCACCATTGGGTTCAGCTATCAAAATACGACAAAAACCAATATCTTCATCACGTAAATATTCAGTTATAATTGAAAAATTATTCGCAAACTCTTCAAAAAGTTTCTCCTCTCCATGTTCAAACAGCTTTGTTTGAATGGGGAAAACTCGATTAAAATTACCTGAGACAACATTCGGGTTTTCTTTAATAATAGAATCTGACTTTTTTGACACTTCTTTACTGACTGGGAGAGGTATAGGAGAATATCCAAAGCTCGAATAGGTATTACCACCATTCCCTAAGAATAGTTTCTTCTGGTGAATACTGTTTATCCACTTCAATCCAAGATTATCTGTAAAACGAGTATAAGTCGTCCAATCATCGCGATTTATATAAGTATCTATATACTCCGACACTTCATATTCAGTCAAAAGTTTTAGATTAACTTCATTTTTCTTAGCTTTGAGCCAAGCAAATATATACATGAGGCCATTTAAAGCCAACGCTCTTAACTTATAACGTTTTAAAAGTTCTTTTGTTGTTTTTTCATCATGAAGGAATTTCAACATATCTTCATAAGATTCATGCTTTTTATTTAAATCAAGATTTATTTTTCTTACTTCATGCAACATTTCAAGGTTAAGTCTTGAGAGAGTCCTCAAATGATTGACTTCCCCTTGATTTTTAATAAACTCATCGAAGCAGTGTTCAAATATAGCAGAATCTAAAGCCTTAATAGCTGACTGTGCTACCTTACCGCCTTCAATCATTACCATTACGCCTCTTGCAAATGGTGCAAGATGTGGAATGTACTGAGCAACTTCAAGAAGCGAGTCTAACAAAGCCATCAACAGTTCAAGTTCACTGTCATCTTCTTTTTTTAATGCGTGAATGGCTTTAAGTCTTGCCCTTTCCATTGCCTGATAACCCAATCTGCTTGGATTAAAAATAACATCAAGTGACGTAAAGTAAACTCGAATCTCAACACGGCGATTGACTTCCAGTTTCGGGTTATCTCTTCTAAGATCACTTTGTTTCTCAGGTTTATATATAGGATAAGCATCACTCAAAGCCGTTGCTTTGATAAACTTCTGTAAGTTATCAGGAAACATTGCTTTCGCATTCATTGCACGCTCAAATGAAACCAGCTTATTCGCTTCAGGGCTTCCAACCTGACATGCATGCCCTTCAATTTCTATTCTTAATTGTGGCTCATGTTGCAATGCCTCAATTAATACATCAATCACTGGTTTACTGTTTTTCAGTTCTTTCTCCCGAGAGTTAAAATGGAAAAGAACTTTTAAGCCAGAGCCTCTGTTATCTGTTAACAAACTGATATTATCGTATTTATAAATGTCACCATTTCTATTCGAAAGTTGTTCTTTTGCTTGCTCTATAGCCTTATTTATACGCTCTGCATCTTGACTAACACTTTCTTTCCAGACAGGGATTTTATCTAAATAATCGGAAGCAATTTCGTCCAAACCTTTCTTGGATTTGTTAACATCCTCTTGCGTTTTCAGATACTTTTTGAAGTTCTCAAGTAACTCATACATAGAGTTAGCAGTACTGATAAATGTGAGCCCGTGCTCTGCCAGACCGCTAACACCACCGTACCATGATTCAGCTAGTCGCCCTGTAAGTGCTGGATAATCTTTCTTCTTCCAATCATCCAAAAACTGACCGAAATATTCCTTTGAGTCAGCAATATTAATAACCTTATCTCTGAATAGCGATACACTTCCAAGCTGTTTCTCTGCAGCTGTTAAAGTATTATCTGATAAAATTTTATAGTGGTCATAAGCTTCTTTTACACTAAATAGCCCATAGTATAATTCACCAGTTGCTTGCATCGCTTCTGGAAGTTCTTTCTCTATTGCTTGCCAGAACAAATTACTAATTGTATTAAAGGTTTTAATCCCACCATCCCTATTATACATATCCTGCCAACCACCATTTAAGTGGCCTGCTGCAACCTGACCTGAAGCATCACGAATCGCTTTCAAAGAGGCTAAACTATCAAGTGCCGGACTTTTTACCCCTTCAATAGCTGTTTGGTTTGCTAAAAACTTTTGCATACCTGCTAAAAGTTGCGGAAACTGGAAAATCAGACTTTCTTCGAGTGAAATCATATCGCCTGATACAATTGCAATTTTTCCTAACGGATTTTCTGGGGCAAAGCGGATATATTCTCGAAGTTCATATTCGAACCCTGTCTTAAAACCAATATTCACTTTTCTTATATTTGATTTTTTAATTGAATCAGGAATTGACTCAATTTGATTTGGGTCAAAAGTAACCCTGACAGTGTAGAGGCCTTCTTCAAATGTCGAACTATCTAAATGAAACAAAGCACAGGGATGCGCTTTTTCATCTACCTTATTATTAACTATAGGTAAAGTTACCTGCGCTTTAATTTGATCTCCAAACTTATCTTTACCTGTTTCATCATAATGGTGAATTGATACTGTTGCATCAAGATAATCTTTATTTGAAAAAACTACTGCACAAGTGGCGTATACTGGTAGTATAAATCCTTTTAGTGGGACTCCTTCACTTTTTACTCCTTCCAACCAATCATTATATGTTTTTTTCTCGTCAGATAATTGGCCGTCAACACCAACTTCATATGCAGGTGCCAATTGTTCTAAACTTATGGTTGTTAAAGCAAATTTTACGGGTTCTGAGCCAACTTTATCCGACAATTCATTGAGTTGTTCAGTTAATTCTTTGACACTTTTTTTAGATTGTGCCAATTTCAATAACAATGGCAGTGGCGGAAACTTTAATTGATAAACACTTTTGGTTAAATCATGAACAGGGTTGCTATGTCTGAGTAACGTATAACTTTTATCCTGATCGCCTTCCAGTCCTTGACTTCCTGCACTCAGTGCACATAAACGATAGTTTATATCTGTTGCCCATAAGCTGTTTGAGTCTTCACCAACAGCAAGCACAGGTATCAAGCTTAGAGGTCTAACATTATTAATTTTATGTCTAGATAAATCACTTTCTAAATGATAAGTTTCATCTTTTCTTGATTTAGATTTATCACTCTTACCTTGAGAGAAATTAGCTCCGAAAACATAATAGCATAAAGGTGACTTCTTATTTTTCATTATTTACACCCTCTTTTACAAAATTACCATGATTTGCAAATGCATTATAAAGTGATGAATTATTTGCACTGTGCCCTGAACCTATCTGTTTCCAAACTTGATGTTCTTTTATTTTTTTATCTTCACCAAGCTGGAATAGGAATACTTGCGCAGCACCGCCACTTCGAGCAAAATTCGCATCCAGACTTAATATATTTAACATTTCATAATCACCTGGTTTTGAACGATCGATTTCTTCTTTTTCAAAACTTTTATTTTCTATATCAATTAAAAATCGATATTTATAAGACTCTCCCCAAGCATACTTTCCTGTTGGACTAACCCCTCTTTTCCTCAAATCATATTCATTAACATTGTCAGAGGTTTCTTCTAACCCAATACTGTATAATAAAAGATTTTCTTTTTCATCATATACAGCAACACCAAAATCATTTACAACAAACCTATTCTCATTACTGATTACTGAATATTGGTTGAATTGCACATCAACATCTTCGATTTTTTTGGTCAAAATATTATACTTAAAACTTTTTCTTCCTTCATAAAAATACAAATAGTCGCTTTTCTCTGACCATAACAAGTCTTCTCGACCATACCTTCGACCCAATTCTATATATTCATTAGTTTTCAAGTCTTTAATGACTTTATATATTCCATCATTAGTTGAGTAGCTAAATGCTAAATATCGATTGTTTGGTGATATCCGCATAACTCGGACAATACCTTCAAATTCATCTGCAACAAGTCTCAAATCTGTTCCGTCTGTTTTGATACTCCATACTTTGTCTTTTCTTTCATAATAATCATCTGACTCACCTTCTCCATTATTCCAGCGAAAAACAATACGGGGTAAGTCATAAGAGCTTTCATTGTCTAAGTCTTCGCGCGGCCATTCCTTGGCTTTAAAAACATAGTGACGGGGTTTTCCGTTGTTATCTTGGTACCGAACATAATTATGTTCGGTAATGTAAATCCGGCCATCTTCCCATTCCTGAGCATTTTTTTGCTCTACGATTGACAGCTCTTTTTCTGGTTGCTTAGTTTCAACTATGGCTTCATCTTGTCCGCAACCGACAAGGAGCAAAGTTGCCAATAAACTGAGTTTTAGTGTTGATTTCATACTTTTTTTCATAGTAATCATGCTTTCTTTCGCCAACGTCTTAATTTAATAGTTCAGTGATATCTATATCTTTATAAATAATCACAGGTTCAATCTCATCAAAGTCTTCGCTGCCTTTATTGGTTCGGCTCAGTGTGACTTTTTTCACTTCACTTGGCCAACCTGAGAACCGAATCATCCGATGTTTCTTGTCAATAAAGTCACAACTTCTTAAGTACACTTTTTGCGACCATTCGTTTTCAGTGTCAAACAATTCAAAGAAATCATCAGGCTGATCAACCTGAGGGTGCGCATAATAAGTAAACCGAATCTCTGGCAGAGGGGGATTGAGGTATACCGCAGCAACGTTCTTGTCGACCTGATTATTGATCAGATTGTATTTCACAGAATCTGAGTTGAGTGATTCAGGCACAGTTAAACCTTGTATCACCGCTGTGGTATCAGTGAATGCTTTATCCTGACTGTATGTATTCAACCCCGTAATTTCGGTTGCATTTTCTGCATACTCATTCTCGAGCTGAGAGAGTTGTGTTTCCGTTTGCTGCTGGCTGCAAAAAATCGCATGCAGCGGCACTTCTTCACCATTGATTTTATAGGGAAGCCAGATATGCGGCATTTCCCGCCCTTCGGACTCACGTAAAACCGCCCGGCCGCCTTTCTTTGGACTTTCCTTGGTGACTAATGTAAAGGTCCTGACCGGTGAATAGTCAGTCAGAACAATGTCGACTTCTTCAGACGTCAGACCAAAAACACGGGCCATACCAGAGCCATCCAGCACCGAGGAAAACACTGTTTTACCATCTTGCTTAATCTCATAAGGCTCATACGAATAACGTGCCCCTGACGATTCACTGACCAAAGTAATGTCCACATGCCGCTCTACGACTGATGCTTCTGACTTATCATCGCTTGCGCCCAGCGTCAGATTCACCTCGCTGAAATAGCCTTTTTCAGTAACATGAATTTCGCGCCACAGTTTTCCATCGAGAAAAAGGTAAATATATCCCGACTCATAAAGCGATGCTTGCGCCGGATCTTTATCTTCTGTTTTGAAATACATGGGCACTGCTGGCACCAAAACAGTTTCCCACTCGTCCAATTCGGTTTCTTTTTCTACTGGCATCAAGCCTTCCGCCAGCAGAAGCGTGATAGGGCTTGGATAAACGCGCGATGGAATCACAAGGTATAAATTCTTTGCTTCATTCTCGAGGCCTTTAAACTCGGCCAAACTGCGGTGTTCATGTTTGGCATCTGCACGAGGTTTCGCAATTTTCTCGCTCTGCAGATCCGTTTTTGCCAGCCGTAAATAGGCGCTGTTACCAGGCCACTGTCCCGCCAGTTCCACCACCAGTTTGTGCTCTGGTACAGGTTCTATCGGTTGATTGACCACATTGCGGGGCAACGGGGTGATGTCTTCCAGCGGCGTATAATTCGCCTTTACATATCTCACTTTTTTCATTTACTTTTTCTC
>NZ_JASJOJ010000105.1:0-7668 GCF_038519165.1 Photobacterium sp. SP02 | reverse complement strand
GACAGTGCAGTCAAAAATGCATGCGTTTCCATTTGCATGTTGCGCTCCACGTCAAGTTAGCTCCCAGTTACGGCAAGCAACAGGGGAAAAAACCCGAAACCGTCACTGTCACCCACATTGTTTATCGAACTGGTAGGGCCGGCTAAGCCACCTCTGACAAGCAGCCAGCCCTAATATCCAACCCGCGGTTTCGGGACCACATAACCAAAGGAGACTAAAAATTGTTATGTGACAATAATTATTCAGGATACAGCTGCTTTCCAGCTGTATACCTGGGACGACATCAATGATGCCGCCTTTTCATCAGATTACTGACGGATGCTGTGATTAGCCAGCTCTTCAATCGCACGAATCAATGCTGAGTGATCCCAGCCTTCGCCGCCCAGTTTCACACAGGCGTCAAACAGATTCTGAGCAGACTGGGTATTTGGCAAAGACATGCCCAATGCTTCAGCGCCGGACAGCGCCAGATTCAGGTCTTTCTGATGCAACTGAATGCGGAAACCCGGATCAAAGGAGCCTTTCACCATACGCTCACCGTGGACTTCCAGCACTTTAGAGTTGGCAAAGCCACCCATCAGCGCTTCACGAACACGGGCTGGATCGGCACCGGCTTTCGACGCGAATACCAGCGCTTCAGCAACCGCTTCAATGTTCAGCGCAACGATGATCTGGTTCGCCACTTTACAGATCTGGCCTGCACCGTTATCACCGACCAGGTTGATATTCTTACCCATGACTTCAAACAGTGGCAGTGCTTTCGCGTAGGCTTCTTCGCTGCCGCCCACCATGATGGTCAGCGCAGCATTAATCGCACCCACTTCACCACCAGAGACAGGCGCATCCAGGTATTCCGCACCGGTTTCTTTCACTCGAGCTGCAATTGTTTTGGTCTCGATAGGCGAGATTGAACTCATATCGATCACGGTTTTACCCGCTTTCAGTACTTCAGCCACACCGTTTTCAGCGAACAGCACTTCTTCAACCTGAGGGGTATTTGGCACCATCAGGATGATGTATTCGGCCAGTTCCGCGGCGGCTTTCGCCGAATGGACAACCTGAGCACCGTTAGCAACCAAATCTGCCGGCGCTGGATTGTAATGGTCGGAAAAGACCAGTTGGTGTCCAGCTTTCTGCAGGTTCTCGGCCATTGGTTTACCCATGATGCCTGTACCGATAAATGCGATAGTCGTCATTATCCTCTCCTTAGATTTGATTAAATTCTTTCAGCCAGCCAAGGCCTTCTGCGGTGGTGGTCTGCGGTTTGTACTCACAGCCGACCCAGCCTTCATAGCCAATTTCATCCAGATGCCTGAACATGAAGTGGTAATTGATCTCACCGGTGCCCGGTTCGTGACGGCCTGGATTGTCAGCCAGCTGCACGTGGCGAATTTGGCCCAGTTCACGACTCAGGGTCGTTGCCAGATCACCTTCCATGATTTGCATGTGGTAGATGTCGTATTGCAGCTCCAGATTGTCACTGCCGACTTTCTCAATAATATCCAGACCTTGCTGAGTGGTATTGAGGAAGAACCCTGGAATATCACGGGTGTTGATCGCTTCGATGATCAGGTTGATACCCGCTTTTTTCAGCTCTGCCGCGGCAAAGCGCAAGTTATCAACAAATGTTGCTTCCGCCTGACCCGGGGTGACGCCGGCAGGTACAATCCCTGCCAGACAGTTCACTTGCGTACAGTTCAGCGCTTTGGCATAGCGGATGGCTTCCGGTACACCGGCACGAAACTCTTCAACACGCTTAGGGTCGACCGCGATACCGCGGTCGCCAGCATCCCAGTCGCCAGCAGGCAGATTGAACAGTACCTGAGTCAGACCATTCTCATCCAGCTTGGCTTTGATAGCATCGCTTTCAAACGCATACGGGAATAAGTATTCCACCCCGCGAAAGCCCGCCTGTGCGGCAGCCTCAAAACGATCCATGAAAGGTACTTCCGTAAAGAGCATGGATAAGTTTGCTGCTAATTTCGGCATGTCACATTCCTTTTGCTATTCGTGGAATATTATTGGTTGAAGGTGATGGCCGTCGGCGCATCAGCCTGATCTTCTGTCAGTGCTTCGAACTCGTTGATGCCGTCAATCTCAACGCCCATCGCGATGTTCGTCACCCGCTCCAGAATCACTTCAACCACAACGGGTACTTTGTGCTTGTTCATCAGAACCTGCGCTTCACGTAAGGCATCGGCGATCTTCTCAGGATCCGTTACGCGAATGGCTTTACAGCCCAGACCTTCAACCACAGCAACGTGGTCAACACCATAACCGTTCAGCTCCGGCGCATTCTGGTTCTCGAACGCCAGCTGTACACAGTAATCAATGTCAAACTGACGCTGTGCCTGACGGATCAGACCCAGGTAAGAGTTATTCACCAGTACGTGGATATACGGCAGGTTAAACTGCGCACCCGCAGCCAGCTCTTCGATCATGAACTGGAAGTCATAGTCACCAGACAGTGCCACAACCGGACGCTGCGGATCCGCTGCACGCACACCCAGCGCGGCCGGAATTGTCCAGCCCAGAGGACCGGCCTGACCACAGTTAATCCAGTGGTTTGGCTTGTACACATGCAGGAACTGAGCAGCGGCAATCTGAGACAGACCAATGGTGCTCACGTAGCAGGTCTCTTCGCCAAATACTTTGTTCATTTCTTCGTAAACACGCATGGGTTTCACTGGCGTTTCAGTGTAGTGCGTCTTACGCAGCATGGTGGCTTTACGCTGCTGACATTCAGAAACCCAGGCGCTGCGGTCGGCCAGCTTACCAGCGGCTTTCATGTCGCGGGCAACCTCAACAATCAGTTCCAGTGCCGCTTTTGCATCCGATACGATACCCAAATCCGGGCAGAATACGCGGCCAATCTGAGTCGGTTCGATATCAATGTGAACAAACTTACGACCTTTGGTGTACACATCGACAGAACCTGTGTGACGGTTTGCCCAACGGTTACCAACACCAAATACGAAGTCGGAAGCCAGCATGTTGGCGTTACCGTAACGGTGTGCTGTCTGCAGACCCACCATACCTACCATCAATTCGTGGTTGTCCGGAAGTGAACCCCAGCCCATCAGCGTTGGAATCACTGGTACGCCGGTGATTTCAGCGAACTGCTGCAGCAAGTCTGACGCGCCGGCATTAATCACACCGCCACCCGCAACAATCAGTGGTTTCTCGGATTGGTTCAGCATGGTTAATGCTTTTTCAATCTGAGCACGGCTGGCTGTTGGCTTGTACGCTTCCAGAGGTTCATAGCTGTCGATATCAAATTCGATCTCAGCCAGCTGAACATCAATAGGCAGGTCAATCAATACCGGACCCGGACGGCCTGAGCGCATCAGATGGAAAGCCTGCTGGAATGCGCGTGGCACCTGAGCTGGCTCCAGTACTGTGGTTGCCCACTTAGCAACGGGTTTAGCGATACTCTCGATATCAACCGCCTGGAAATCTTCCTTGTGCAGACGAGCACGCGGGGCCTGGCCGGTGATACACAGAATTGGAATGGAGTCAGCAGCTGCTGAATACAATCCTGTGATCATATCTGTACCCGCCGGGCCTGAAGTACCGATACAAACACCGATATTTCCGGTATTAGTACGCGTGTAACCTTCAGCCATGTGAGAAGCACCTTCCACATGTCGAGCCAGAATATGATCAATGCCACCCAGTTTTTTCAGTGCAGCATACATTGGGTTAATCGCTGCACCTGGTACACCAAATGCCTGAATAACGCCTTCTTTTTTCAAAACTTCAACGGCGGCTTCAATTGCCTTCATCTTCGCCATACTGCCTCCTGCATAATTGTATACAATGTTGTGTATGATTGTATTCTAGACATACATAATTGATCTTAGCAAGGGGGCTGTTACGATTTAAAACAAACTTAATATGCCGATAGCTCACTATTTACTTAAATAACAGTAATTTACATCAAAAAATAGCGATACATAAAAACAACATCAGATTTACATAGTGATAAAAACCACTTTACCTGATACGCCCATATAGGTTATAGATAATAGGAAAATTATAAAATGTATACAAAACGATAGACCGTTTGTTCTAAGGAGACGCAATTGGATACCCAACAACATCAAGAGGCACAAGCCGATTCCCTACAGCTCGCCGTTGGTTCACTGTCACCCGACTATCAGGCTATCCTGAACGACGATGCCATGGCGTTTCTGACTGCACTTGTCAGTCAGTTTTCAGGCCGTCTGGACGATCTGCTTGCCCGCCGTGAAACACGTCAGCGTGAATTCGACAATGGCAAACTGCCTGGCTTCAGAGCCGACACAGCAGACATCAGAAATGATAAAAGCTGGCGAATTGCTGATATCCCTGCTCCGCTTCAGGATCGCCGGGTGGAAATTACGGGTCCGGTTGATCGCAAGATGGTGATCAATGCGCTGAACTCAGGCGCGAAAGTCTTTATGTGTTGTTTCGAGGATGCCACTGCGCCGAGCTGGGACAACATGGTACAAGGCCAGATCAACCTGCGTGATGCCAACCTGGGCGAGATGCGCTATTTCGACGACAAGCGTCAGAAAGAATATGTCCTGAATGATGATCCGGCCCTGCTGATTGCGCGTCCTCGTGGCCTGCATCTGCCTGAGCGGCACATTCAGTATCAGGGCAAATCTATCCCTGGCTGCCTGATGGATTTCGGCTTGTATTTCTTCCATAACTACCAGACCCGGACTGACAAAGGCTTAGGTGTGTACTATTACCTGCCAAAGCTGGAGTCGATGGAAGAAGGCCAGTGGTGGGCCGATGTGTTCCGTTTCACCGAGAACTACTTCGGTACTCAGACAGGCACCATCAAAGCGACCGTGCTGATCGAAACCCTGCCCGCCGTTTTTGAAATGGATGAAATCCTGTACGCCATGCGCGATTACATCGTTGCCATGAACTGCGGCCGCTGGGATTACATCTTCAGTTACATCAAAACCCTCAAGCAGCATAAAGACCGCATTCTGCCTGACCGTCACGATGTGACCATGGCGCAGCCTTTCCTGACGGCATACAGCCAGCTGCTGATTGCAACCTGCCACCAGCGTGGCGCGCTGGCAATGGGCGGTATGTCTGCCTTTATTCCAAGTAAAGATCCTGAAGAAATGAAGCAGGTTCTGGAAAAAGTCATCGAAGACAAAGAGCGTGAATCCAGCAATGGCCACGATGGTACCTGGGTCGCCCACCCTGGTCTGGTTGATACCGCAATGACAGTGTTTAACCAGCGCCTTGGCGGTAAGCCAAACCAGCTTGATTATCTGCCATCGGCCGCCAACGACATCACAGCTGCCGATCTGCTGGCACCTTGTGAAGGTCACCGTAATGAAGCCGGTGTTCGCAAGAATGTGCGTATCGCTTTGCTGTATATCGAAGCCTGGATCCGCGGGCTTGGCTGCGTGCCAATCCATGGTCTGATGGAAGATGCGGCAACCGCTGAAATCTCGCGCGCCAATATCTGGCAGTGGATACACCACGGCGTCACGCTGGACGATGGTCAGTTATTTACCACAGAGCTGTTCCGCCACTGGCTGCAACAGGAAGTGGACAGCCTCAAGCTTGAACAGACGGATAACAGCCAGAATCGTCGCTTTGACGATGCGGCCAAACTGTTTGATGAACTGTCGACATCAGACGAATTTGCACCATTCCTGACATTGCCAAGCTACCCGCTGTTGGTAGGCTGATTGTCTGCTCAGGGGGATTTCCCAGAGCGGTAGAGACGTTTACTCCCGGTCATCATGTATGCATGACATTTTCGGAGTAAAGCCGCTCACCGAGCATGGATTGGTGGCACATAAACAACATACCCGGCAGTCGGCTAACCGGCTGCCGCTCAAAAAGTTAGTCAATTAATTCTTGATCGGAGGGATCACTATGAGCTTAACACTGGACGAGGCACTGGTAATTACCAAGGGCGCATTCAGCACTGCCCTGACCAAAGGTGCTGCACCTCTCACTGTGGCTGTTCTTGACAGCGGCGGTAAACTTATTTCTCTGCAACGTCAGGACGGCTCCAGTATGCTCCGCCCTGAAATTGCCATCGCCAAAGCCTGGGGAGCCCTGGCGCTGGGCTGCTCTTCCCGTAAACTCGCCATTGATGCCCAGCAGCGTCCGGCGTTCATGTCGGCAGTCAATGTGCTGGCCGAAGGCAACCTGCTGCCGGTACCGGGTGGCGTACTGATCCGCGGCAGCAACAGCTGCCTGCTGGGTGCGGTTGGCATCAGCGGTGATTTATCCGAACTGGATGAGCTGTGTGCCATCGCCGGCATCAAAGCGGCAAACCTGGTAGCGGACGAAGTGGAAGTCGTGGAGTAATCACAGATACCCCGTTCGCTATGCAAAGGGCCATCATTGATGGCCCTTTTACTGTTCAGGACGAGTCATGCCCGTTACTAATGGCTGCTGTTACTCGTCACTCTTCTTAGTGCATGCCTGCGTTTCAGCTGAAGCATCGATAAAAGAATCAGGGCCGCGCTCAATGCGGGCTACCCGCCGCGCTGCCCGAAATGGCCGGGATCCCACACGGTACAACACCAGAGACGACAAAATCAGCAAACATCCCAGCGCTTTATTCAAAGTGAATACTTCGTCATACCACAGCACGCTGAGCGTCGCTGTCCACACAGGTTCCAGCAACATGATCAATGCCGCATTCGATGCCGTGATCTGTTTTTGCCCTACCGTTTGCAACACGTAACGTAAACTGGTGGCCAGCAGGGTACTGAGGGCGAACCAGCCCCAGACAGACGCCGGCACTTGCGCAGGTATCTGCTCAACAGTCAATGACATAGTCAACGACAGCAAGCCGGTGACAAATAACTGAATGCAGGCCAGTAACAGTATCGGGATCTGCTGGGCGAACCGGCTGTTCACGTTAAAGTGTATCGCCAGCATAAAGGCACAGGCGGCAAACCAGATCTGGCTGTCAGATTGCTGCCAGCCGCCGGACAGCGATAACAGCGCCATGCCAGCCACCGCGACCGGCATAGAAATCCAAAATGACCGCGGCGGTTTCTGCCTGAAAAGTACCCAGGCGACAACCGGCACAAACAGCATCGACAGGCTGGCAATAAATGCCCCTTCCGCTAAGGCTTCCGTATTGGACATGGCATGAATCCAACACATCATGGCTACCCCCAGCAGCACGCCCACCAAGGCAGCAAAACTGATTGTTTTGAGCGTAGTGCGCCTTAACGCCGCATAACAAAACGGCAGCAGACACAGTGAAGCGAGCAGAAATCGCATGCCAATAAACAGAAAAGGCGGCAAGCCCTGCAGTGTTTCCTTAGAGAAAATCCACCCGATGGCCGCGAGCATAGTCGTCAGCACCAGAATCGCGCTTGCTTTATGGTTCGGATTCAACAGAAACGCTCCTTTTTAGTGCCACAACAGACAATTACACTCGTGTAAGTCACACGATGACAACCATATCAACACTAAACCGCCATTCAGGCAATGCTTTCTATAGGGAGCTGGCGGGATTGTTTTTTCATGCTGGTGAAGCGGAGAGATCGAGCGTCAGGCATAAAAATGGCCATCAGTTTCAGTGACGGCCATTCTTGCAAAAACGAACAATTACCCTACCCGGTGAACACGTATCCAGGTATGTGCACAATCCCCTTCTTTGTCGTAGCCGATATTCACGGG
>NZ_JASJOJ010000104.1:0-7918 GCF_038519165.1 Photobacterium sp. SP02 | reverse complement strand
GCTGACGCACGGCTAACCGCCAGCCGGGCAAAGGTAATCGGTGAATCTTGGCCTGCAAAGCCATCAGCGCGGCTGGTGATGGGGAATGAGTACAAACCTCTCCTGCTATCCACTCCACAAGTATACCGGCCGGTGTTTGTGCAATCGGCTGCGGGGCAAACCGGCAAGGCTGAATCGCTGACAGCAGCTGGTATTCTTGCTGACGGTCAACGCCAAATGCCTGACTGGCCGGGCTGACAGGACGCCAGACCGCTTGTAAATCAGATGAGGAAGAGGAGTGCAGAACAAGCCGCCAGCATCGGTTACTGAGCCCGCCCCCTAAAGGGCAGGCATGCAGTACATCGAAACCAGCAATGCGGGAGAATGGCCATTCTTCCGGCTGAAGAAACGATGAATCAGGCACTTACCAGCCCAGCAAGCGTTTGGCTTCCTGCTTACGGATTTCAGTTTCATCTGCCCACTCGATCAGGCCGGTTTCCAGATCCATCAGGCGCATAGTCATTTTGTAATACACGTCTTTATCGCTGCCTGATTGCTTCACGATACTGGCAAGGTTACCGTACATCATGTATTCCGCGCCAACCATCTTGCCAAACTGAATCGCCGTGCTTTGATTAACCAGTTCATCGTTGTTCTGGAAATTCAGTTGCTTACGAACAGCTTCTACACGCGTCATATCGACAAAACGGAACTTGCCTGAGTTGAGCATTCGCGTGCTGATTGAATCGGTAATCGATTCAGTATCAATGTGCTCGCTGGTTTTATTTTTGATGCTGTCCACCACTATGATAGGCCGCTTACCGGCTGTGATCGCGCCCACTGAACCCGATGCCAGCATGCTGTCTGTCATGTTTTCCGCAATCTTTTGCAGGTCAGTCGAGCCGAATTCAGAGGTCGTGGTTTCTATCCCCTGAGCATCTCCATAAGTCACCTGTTTTGCACAACCACCCATCAGGGCAGCAATGCCCACTAAAGCTATGACGCGTTTTTTCATTTCTAACCCTTAATCGGTTTTTATCATTCTTGGAATAATGGGGTGATTGCAATCAGCCCACTAAACTTACTTACCAGGTACTGGTCGCTTCACGGATATAAATACGGTAATTGGTGACATCCGCGCTCTTCGCCATGGCTTTGATTGTCATTGTGTCTTTACCATGCAGTACGAACTGCCGCCACGGGCTTTCGCTACCGCTGACTTCCAAGCCTTTGGCATCGTACCAGTAAAAACGGTACTGCAACTTAATATCAGTATCTGACTTGCTGTTTACCGGTACACCGGCCTGAAGCAAACCATTCTGACGCGAGACAATGGCTTTTTCTATCCCAATCTGGTTAGCCAGATAAGGGTTAGCAATGACCACATACTGGTTACTGCTATCAATACTGATACCAGAGGTTGTGGTATCCGCACAGGCTGCCATCATCACAGTGAACAATATTGCCGCAAAATATTTCATCAGTTTCCTCCTAATAACACCGACCAGCCACTCATTGACTGACCTTGTCGGGAAATCCAGACCATAGTGGTACGGCCTGATTTAACCTCAGCATCCACCGACCTGCCCTGCCATTGAATCTGATGGCTGCCGGGAGGCAAGTCTTCCTGGTACAAGGCAACCTGAGCAGGCAGCGTCTGCCAGCTTCTGGTATCCGGTTGCTCTGTTAATGCATTGAATATATTAGCCAAAACATTACCGACTTCATCACCGTTTCGCGCCGCCGACTGCCTGACCTGCTCTTTGGCAATCACTCGCAGGCTCTGGCGCAATACCCGCACTGGCAGGGTTTCGCTCAGGCTCTGTTTCGCCATCTGATCGACATTGACCAAAGGTGGCGCAGTCAGTAACCGGTTGTTAAGGCTGAGTTTACCCGGCAATACTGCCGGACGTGGCGGGTAATGAGGCAATGCCAGATTGTAAAGCACACTCTGACCCTGGCTGTCATAGAGCCAAAGCGGCAAACGCCAGCCTTCGGGAGCCTGTACCACACCCTGTTCATCTAAAATAATCAGGCGACCAGTTCCTGACTGAGGTGATTGCCAGGGGCCATACTTTTTGGCCAACAGCTGCTGATCATCTTTCATGCTCAACCGCTCAGCCAGTCTTTGCACCGCCTCTGCCACATAGGGATTATCGGGAGCGACCGCTAACGCCCGTTTGAAATCGATATAGGCATCATTCAGATTGCCGTCCGCCTCATACAGCATGCCTGACAGATAGAATAAATAGCCATTCTGCACCGCTGCCAGCGTCTGGCCGGCATTCGGGTAACGCGCCAGCACCGAGCCGATATTGTCTGCCAACCCCTCTTTTTGCAGCTGATTTTCTGCCGAGGCTAACTCAGATTCACGCTGCTGTCTGGCCGCTTCCTGAACCTGATTCGCTCTGCGCATTTCAACCAGCGCACCATTCAGGTCCCGATTATGAATGTAGTTCAGCGCAAGATATAAATGCAAAAATCCCAGTTCATAATCAGTGGCTTGGTAGCTGATCATATTGTCATTGGTGAACAGTGACCCAGCCTGGTTCAACCCTTCAGACACCTGAATCCGGGCAGCATCTTGCTGCTCTTTGACCGCGTTGTCCGATTTCTGCAGCGCAGCAAAGCTGGCCGTGTAATCGCCTGCCAGCAACGTCAGCCTGCCCCGCTCCATGCCGTCGAGAATCGCCCCTGCCGGCTCATCAGGCAGGCTGTCTAATGCGCCCTGAATCTGGCCTTGATACAACGCCTGTCTGCTCGATTTTGTGCTGGCACTATAATGGCTGAACAGGCTGTGCCCGGATAAATTGGCACAGCCTGAGAGAATAAAAGCGCAAAAAAAGACAAGCGTTTTGTGCCGGAAATGTTTTTTCATTCGATCCTGTTTGTCATCTGGCCGGCCACAAAATCTCTGCTGCCGGCAGACCATGAAGATTCACCGTCTTAACCAACCAGCATCGGGCCGAGCGGTCGTCCACCCAACAGGTGCATATGAACGTGGTACACTTCCTGTCCACCGTGAGGGTTACAGTTCACAATCAAACGATAACCGTCTTCCGCAATTCCTTCCGCTTCTGCGAGTTTGCGGGCCACGGTAAACAAACGCCCCATCATTGCTTCATCTTCCGCTTCCACATGATTAACCGTTGGAACCAGCTTATTAGGAATGATCAGGATATGGCTTGGCGCGCGGGGGTTAATATCACGAAATGCAGTAACCAGATCATCCTGATACACCACATCGGCCGGGATTTCCTTACGGATTATTTTGCTGAAGATAGTTTCTTCTGCCATGACTTTCTCCATCTTTTGATTTCTACCATTGCCGAGTATGCGTGAGTCGCGTAATCAGAGCAATATTGAACGTCGTTTTAAACCAATTTTCCTGCGACTATTTCACTGCAAAATCTTCATTTTGTTACACCTGCCAAAGTATGTGCAGAGAGTATCCGGTTATCCTCATACATCGCCTGCCTAGCAAATTAGGGTGATATTTTGATGACACGGTCACGGCTTGAGGCACACTTATTTTACGTCGTGAAGCAAACGATGTATGAGTAACAGAATAATAACACTCAGAATAAAAACCACACTGGCAAGCAAGGAAATGCTCGGGCTGTGTCCGGCCCGGGATGTTTTAGGGACGATAGTGCAATGAAAAAACAGACTTCTGTCATCCGGCGTATGTACGCGGGTTTCGCCGTGATGATCGGCCTCTTCGCGACCACCAGCACACTGACGCTGATGGAAACCAAAACCATCTATGGGCAATTAGAGTCGGTAAACACCGAGTCCGTTCCGTTAGTCACCATTTCCAGTCAGGCCAATGTGGAACTTCTGGTCGCCGACAAAGTGTTTAAAGATTTTCTGACCACTAATGATCAAGACCGAATGCAGCAGTATGAAAGTCAGTTTACTGAGTCTTACGATCATTTCAGGCAAACGCTGGCAACCCTTATCGATACCGCGAAGGGCTACCCTTCGCTGAGCAACCAGCTGGAAGCCTTGAAAGCATTAGAAGACAGGTACTTTACCCAAGCCCAGGTTGCCATGAGCAACTACCGTGATCAGTTAGCCGCCAATGAAGCTCGTCAGCAATCCATCCGCCGCTTTCAGCAGTTGCATCGGGACCTCAATGTGCGGATGAAAGATGTGATTGCCGATCGCAGCCGGGTGTCTGAGCTGATGCTGGCAAAAAGTTACTTCGACAAACTCGGTCAGACAGAAGCCATCACTTCTGATGCTCTGGCATCCAGTGATGTTGAAAAAATTAACGAAGCGATAAAAAACAATAAGCGCCTGGTTAACCATCTCAGCAATTCTTACCGCACGCTGACCTCAATGATCCCAGATCTCAAGCGGACTTTTGACTCGTCGATTGAGCAATACAATCAGGACATAGGTCAGTCCGGCGGTGTGCTGGATGTGCATTTTAACTATATTCAGGCTCAGGAACGCCTCTATACCAGTATCAGTAATCTGGCGGCAGAAATTAACAATGCTAACTCTTTGCTTGAAAGCTTCCGCAGCCAGGCAAGAGGTGACATGAATACGGCCATCGCCCAGGCAGGTGAGTCTTACCAGACGGGTGTGAGAAATACCGTTCTGTTAGGCAGTCTGGCCGCGTTTCTGGCCGTTGTTATCGGCTGGTTCCTGGCGCGTAATGTCAGACAACCGCTGGCTTCCACCCTCACCACACTGGAAGCACTGACAGCAGGCGATATGACAAAGCGCATCACAGACAACAAATTCGCTGAGTTCGGGCAATTGAGCCACCACATCAATACGCTGGCTGATCATCTGCAACAACTGCTGAGCCAGTTGAGCGATGCCTCTGCCGAACTGACGGAAGTCGCAACCCAGAACCAGACCACCACAGCTGACGCCAAAGATCGTCTGAATGAACAGCGCCAGCAAACCGCATCCGTAGCGACAGCAATGACAGAAATGGAGCATTCTGTGGCTCAGGTGACCCAAAGTGCCCAGCACACTCTGGATAAAGTGAAAAATGTTGAGTCGGCCGCGGCAACGGGCCGTGGAGTTATGGGCCGTAATATTTCCACCACCCATCAATTGTCTGAGCAATTGGATCAGTCCGTGCAAGCGGTGAACCAGCTTCAGCAAATGAGCAGTAATATCGGCAGTATCCTGGATGTGATCCGCACAATTGCCGATCAGACCAACCTGCTGGCACTGAATGCAGCTATCGAGGCCGCCCGCGCCGGTGAACAAGGTCGGGGTTTTGCGGTCGTTGCTGATGAAGTGCGCATTCTTGCTCAGAGAACCACAGACTCCACAGGCGAGATTGAATCCATGATTCAAGAGCTGCAATCCAGCTCAAGCCAGGCGGTTCAGGTGATTGAAAGCTGCGTTAACGAAATGGAAGACAGCGTCAACCAGACCTCAGAAGCCAGCAGCGCGATGGAAGAAATTGAAGCCATCATTATTGAAATCAGCGATATGAGCAGCCAGATAGTCCAGGCTACCGAAGAGCAGCGCAGCACCACGGCCAGTATTGCCCGTAGCCTGGAAGACATCAGTGAAATTGCCGATGCCAACCTTGCGGCGATGGAAAGCGTCACCAGTGCCAGCCTGAAACTGGATCACCAGGCCAAAGAGCAAAACGCCCTGGTTCAGCGATTTACCCTCTGATCAATACAATAACGCTCTAACGGCCAGAACGAGTTTCTGGCCTTTTTTATAGTGTCTGTCCCGCCAACACCCTTTTCGTCATAACCGCGTCATAACCGTGTCTGTCCCGTCATAACCAGCGACAAGCTCAGTTACTGATACTTTTATCTGCTTCGCAATTGCGGCAGATTGGTTTACTATGCGCCACCCAAAAATTTCAGCTCAGTCTACCAGGCAACTATGTCCGCCAACGCCCTATACACAGACCTTTCAGGCTATTACGACTTAATGTGTGTCGATATCGATTACCAGGCCCAAAGCCACTGTATTCGCCGGCTCCATCAATTGTTCGGTAACAACGGAAATACCCATCTTGATCTGGCCTGCGGAACAGGACCGCATGTTCGGCATTTCATTGATTATGGCTATCAGAGCAGCGGACTGGATATTAATCAGCCGATGCTGGATATTGCCGCCACGCGTTGCCCGGAAGCAGAGTTCACTTTACAAAACATGAGTGATTTCAATATCACTTCCCCGGTCGACTTGATCACCTGTTTCCTGTATTCCATCCATTACAGCGATGGCATTGAAAAGTTGAAAGACTGTATCGCCAGCGTGCACAGTGCATTAAGCGATCAGGGGATGTTCTGCTTTAACGTGGTCGACAAAGATAAAATCAATAACGATTTATTTGTCAGGCACACTGCGCAGCACGACGACAGCCAGTTCACTTTCCACTCTGGCTGGCATTATTGTGGCGACGGCGAAAAACAGTCGTTAAAGCTCAGCATCGAAAAATGCACGGCTGAAGAAACCCATCAATGGCATGACGAACACCCCATGGTTGCTGTCACTATCAATGAATTAAAAGACATACTGCAGCCCTACTTTGAAGTTCATGTCTTTGAACATGACTATGAAAAAATCATCCCTTGGGATAACAGCTCAGGCAATGCCCTTTTCGCTTGTGTGAAAATCTGACTCTGATGGTCATCATTCACGTTGATTGTGAGTGATGTTCATTTGATTGGCTTATTGGCGGCAGCAGCTATAAAACCGCTTCATTACCCCAGAGGCCAACTTGGTGTCCAAAACCCATGTTGGCCCCGCTTTAAAGGCGTCTATTTACCTCGACCTATACTGTATCTGACTTTTCCGTAGGTGCTTTAGACATACAGACTCTGTTCTTCTGATCCTGATTTATTCCCAATAATCACACTAAATCTGCTCTTTCATCCCGACATTCGTATGAGCCCATTTCGAATTCCCGGCAAATCCAAGGCCGGTTTTCATAGATGGTACACATAAAAGTTTCCCGGTTTAGCGCCGAACACCAACCGTCGGCCAGGCGTAACATGGTTTCACCACCCCATTCATCAGTGGCAATGTGCTGTTCTGGAACGCCAGTATCAGTAATGATCATAACTTCTAAGCGGCAACAGCAAGCCTGACAAGTAGAGCAAGAAACTTCAGGAACAGCGATGTTTTTTATTGGAATGGTCATGAATATCTTCAGCAAATACAGTAACGACATAATACGCTAATTCGCACCGTTTTACCGAAATAGATGACCAGGCGACAATGAGGACCATTTTGGGATCTACCAGCGATGTACCAGGACAGACACCTGAAGAAAAAAACAACTTCATCAATTTCATGAGATTCTGACCCAGATCCCCACTTCGTGATTTGCTCCTTTTTTCGGCCAGCACAGACATACACTGTATATTCATCCAGCTCAATTATTGTGACTCCCAATGACGACAGCACGCAGCCAACTTATCAGTATAGAAGCTACGCCCTACTACCATTGCGTTTCCCGATGTGTTCGCCGCTCCTTTCTTTGCGGCTACGATGAACTGACCAAGACCAGCTATGAACACCGGCGGGGGTGGGTTGAGAAACGCTTGAAACGGATTGCCAGTGTCTTTTGTGTGGATGTTTGCGCCTACGCCATTATGAGTAA
The DNA here is from genome assembly GCF_038519165.1 of Photobacterium sp. SP02. NCBI lineage: Bacteria > Pseudomonadati > Pseudomonadota > Gammaproteobacteria > Vibrionales > Vibrionaceae > Photobacterium > Photobacterium sp. SP02. The sequence goes on along the minus strand of NZ_JASJOJ010000104.1, from coordinate 336 downwards.
TCACTACCATGTCGTTTTGCATATCAACAAGGATCAGGCCCACCGCCTCTCGAACCATGAAGTTATAGAGCGCTGGCTCACCTTACATCGCGCCCCTGCGCTGATTCAGCGGTTTTTAAAGCACGAGGCCTTATCCGAGGCCGAACAGTCTGCTTGCTTAACCATCATCAAAACCTGGCGCGATCGGCTTTGTTCCATCAGCTGGTTCATGCGCCTGCTCAATCAGTACATCGCCAGCAAAGCCAATCAGGAAGACGAATGCACTGGCCACTTTTGGGAAGGTCGCTTCAAAAGCCAGGCATTGCTGGATGACAATGCTTTAGCTGCCGCCATGGC
>NZ_JASJOJ010000103.1:0-8002 GCF_038519165.1 Photobacterium sp. SP02 | reverse complement strand
CGCAGGGATTGGGGGGTTGGGGAGTCCGATTAGGGGGGTCTGGGGAAGAGTTCCCCACTGGGTTTGGGCAAAGCCCAAGGTCTAGATCTTAGGAGGGTGCAGAATTTGCACCCCCCTGCCCTTAGCGTCGCAGACCACAAGAAACTTTGCGTGCAAAGTGTAGTGTGTTACACTTCTCTTAATCATTACCTTGTTCTGATAGAGAACTACCCCCTAACAAAGAGAGGTTTTTGCCCTTGAGTTATGCTATTATCCGCATGCAGAAAATGAAATCTACAGCAATAAAAGGCATTCAATTTCATAACCAAAGAGAGAGGGAAAGTGAAACGAATCCCGACATTGAAGAAGCAAAATCCCACCTCAACTATGACCTTCACAATGAAACCCCAATTGATTACCTGGAGACGATTAATAAGAAAATTGAAGATGGAGTCGATACTGGTGGCAAGAAGATCAGGAAGGACGCTGTACGTCTTTGCGAGTTTTTGATTACTTCAGACAAATCTTATTTTGATGGATTAACGGAAGAACGTGAAAAAAAGTTCTTTGAGAAGGCATATGAATTCATTGAAGATCGCTACGGGAAAGAGAATATTGTCTATGCGACTGTTCATAAAGACGAAAAAACGCCCCATCTTCACGTAGGATTTGTCCCGATTACTGAAGATCAACGATTGTCGGCCAAAGAATTTTTCGGTCAGAAAAAGCAATTGGTTCAGCTGCAGGATGATTTTCATAAGCATTTAAAAGATTCCGGCTTTGAACTGGATCGAGGAACTTCCAGTGATAAGAAACATATCACCCAAGCAAGGTTCAAGGCAGAAACGTTAGAGAAGCAAGCGAAAGAATATGAGAAGAAGATCCAGGAGATCGAGAAGCTCCAGGCTCAAATCAAGAAAGTCGAGAGCATTGAAGTAAAGAATTCACTCTTCCAACGAGATTATGTTCAAATTTCTAAAACGGATTTTGAGAATATGCAGAATCAACTTAAAAAAGGGATTGCGACCAGAGATGATCGGGATGAACTTGTTGGTACGATCGAAAAGACGAAAAAAGAAATCAGCTGGCTGAAATCTGATAATCTTTCCCTAAAAAAGAAACTGGATCGAAGTGAAGAGTACAAAGGATTCTTAACGAAATCACTCAGTAGTCAGGAACAGAAAAATAAGCAGCTGGAAGAAGAAAATAGCAAGTTGAAAGGGCAGCTCAAAAAAATGGTGGAGTTTGCGACAGTTTCTGTGAAGGTTATTTTGAAGGAAGCTCTTGAGATAGATCCTTCAAAAGGGATGGAAAAAAGGCTCTTTCAGGCTTATATGAGCTTCAGGAATAAGTTTTTTGGTAAAGATAAGGGGAAAGCACCGGAAGAGCTTCAGAAGGACTTAGAAAAGAAACCAGAGCGTTCTAAGGATAAGCCTGATTTTGAGATTGGAGAGTAAGCTGTTATAATCAAAAATAATAAAAAGCCACCCTTTTGCGGCCAAAGCTCAAGGGTGGTTTTTTATTTTTCTACAGTAGTTGCTGCTTCATCTTTATATTTAAAATTGGCTTTTTGTTCAATCCCATTCTCTCCAAAAAATTTCAAAACGAATTTGTTTTATATCATTCCAATCCCCTCTTCAAAGAGAAAAACATTTGCTCTAAAAGTGCCTCTACCGATCTGATCTAATATTCCCTTTTTAACTACGTATTTTAATTGTTATCAAGACTTCATGCCTTTAGGGCATTCCTCGTTGCCTTTATGGCAACGTTTTTCGGAAGGTGAAGAATATAAAATTAGCCACTTGATAAAAGATACCTAAAATACTAAAATAAAAGTAACTATTTTCAAGAGGTGATATGAGGTGAAGAACTTCATTTGTGAAAGCTGTAGCAAGCATTTAGAGGTTAATGATCGAGTTTATGATAAAGCGTATAAAGGGCATAATTTTTGTTTGGATTGTCGAGCTTCACATGGTGGCAAACGCGAAGGGGCTGGCCGACCTTCACTGGGTACAACAAGAAAGGTGTCGATTACATTGCCGGATGAGATATGGGAAAGAATAGACGATTCGAAAAAAGAACAGTCGATGTCAGCTTTTTTGCGTGAATTGATTATGGAGAATTATGAATGAAGTGTTTGTACTGTGAAGTAGAAAATGAAGATTTGACAATTGATTGCGAATTTTGTGGGGCTCCGTTGAAACGGCAGAGGCCAAAAGTAAACGGGTTTGTGTATTTGGATCAATGCGAACTTCAATTTGAAGAGCTAGAGATTTTCCATACATATGATTTGCTGGTTCTTCTTCGGTTAGTTAGAGAAGAGAGAACGAAATGTTATAAACTCATGAGAACGGTCCAGAAGGCTCCAAAGGACGTTGTAATAGATTCAGAGACCTTGGACTTTGCTCAAAGTGAATATAGGCGTTACACAGCCCGTATGAAGGTTGTAGAGGGTATCTTGATTGACCGGATGGGATATAAGCCGAAAAGAATTGATGATAAATTGTTAGAGAGTTTACGAAGGAAAATTGAAAATGGGTAGGAAAAAGGGGAATTTATTGGTATTGTCTAATTATAAAGAAATGAGAAAAACCGCCCTGTCTTTGGTCGGATAGGCGGTTTCTCTACAATCTAAGTTTGGAGTTAGTTCCAAGATATTTAAATATATTCTAACATAAAGGGACTAATTCCTGCTACATAGGAGAGGAATTAGAATGAAAAATAATAATATTGTAGACTTTGATCAGGCGGAGAAGAATGCTAGAAAAAGAGATTTTGAAAAAGAAAAGTTAGAATATGTTCAAAAGCATGGTGGGCTCTCAAAAGAAGAAATTGATAATGCGATGGCTACGTTAAGCAAAGCAACTGGAAAAGATGTTTATTTAGGCACTAAGAGATCACCTCAATCGAAAGTGAGGTTTGCTCAAGTTATGCAAGAAAATCTGAGATTTTTAAGCAATGAAGAGTATTTAACTTTAAGTGAAAAGGGATTTTTAATGGATATTATTCCTTATATTTCTTTCAATAGTAATTCCATTATTTTTGATGTTAAAGCAAAAAACGCTGTACCTATGAATATTTCTGAATTAGCTAAAGAGCTTGGTAGAACAAGAGATAAAACCAGCAAATTAGTTAATGCTTTAGTTAAAAAAGGGATTTTGGCTAAAGCTGAAAGTGGTATAGAAGGAAATAACGCTAAAGCGTATTCTTTATTTGTTAACCCTCACATTATTTTTGCAGGGGATAAAGATAATGTTCCAGAGCATTTACAAGTGATTTTCTATAAAGCTATGAAGACGAAAAGTTTAAAAAGTTTACCTAATAAATTATTCCAGAGTTGACATAGTCAGCTCTTTTTTTGTGTTTTCGTGTGTGTCCATTTGGCTACACAAGTGTGTCTAAATGGACACACACGAAATACTCCTAAAACTCATATATACCAACGCTTTAACTCACTTCAAACTTTCTCTCTCTTCTCACTCTATATTTATTAGCATTTCGATCTTTGATAAGCAACACTATTTTTTATAAAAATTTCGTTAAAATCAATTTTGCCATAAAGGCAAAAAAGGTTGCCATCAAGGCAACCAAATGTAATAAGAAAATTATGGTGCTATTGAAACTACATCGAGAAGGGAAGCAGCGCAAGCAGCTTCCCAGTACACAACGGAAGATGATCAACATGCGAAATTCGCAGATTCTTGGCCACAACCGTTCCGATGCCACCAGTCATTTGTTCTTTTTTTCAGAAGAAGCAGATGTTTCAATTTCTGTTTGGGTATCTTCTTCTCTTTGTTTAACGACAATCGTTTGTAAGACCTTCCCACTGGATCGATTCGTTTTTGTAATGGTGTTGACGTAGATTTTATCTTGACCTTGAATGAATTTTTTCCCATTTTTCGTATCAGTGATTCGTTCAACCAAAAAGGTTCTTGGAAAATAGTAATCTGTCTGATTTTCTTTCTCGATTCCTACGTGAACAATGGTATTGTGGTGGAAATCAAAGATGAGTATTTCGCATTGAATGTCACTGTTTTCTACTTGTTCGAATTTCACCATTATTTCAGTGGATTCCATTACATAGGGAACGAGGTAAAAAAAGATGAGCTTATCCTTTATGTTCTTGAAGGCAGTTTTGGCTCCCTTGGAAAGGTTTTTTAGGTGGTCAAAGTCGATGCGACCATCCTTAATTCGCCGGTATCCCTCATGTCCCTTATACTCTGCGCGCTTACGGACACTGCGGGAATATTTAGCTTTGGCCACGGTTTCTACTCCGAGAAGGTGACAGAGACGGTGTGGATCAAAGTGTAATCGAATTGTTCGTTCGGTTTGGCCATCGGTTAACTCGTATGTATATTCATAAGGTGCTAGATATGTATCGTAATAATCCAATAACAATTTCAATGAAATTTTATCAATAAAGGGTTTTTGCTTCGTCGTGTGCAGGGATTGTACCGTAAACATCGATTCTCTGTCTCTCCTATCCTAAAAATTTACATGTATGTATAAAACAAAAGCCCTGATACTAACGTATCAGGGCCGTAGTTGGAAAATTCAAGGCAACGAATGTTACACGCTTTCCAGGTCCGTATTTTTATCGTCCCCCCTGGCAGAGAACCTAATGTTGCCGATTAGGCGAGGCGGTGTTGTTCCGCGCTCCGTTACCACTTATCATATACAGAATATCACCTAAATATCCTTCTTTCAAGTAAAATAACCACAAAAATGTATGAAGTCTATATATAAATGTATGATTCTTTTACATAATTGTATAAAATCTTTACAACTTGATGGAAGTATCAAACCTTCAAAAAAAACTGTTGTTAAAGGATTTCTTTCTACTTGAAAGGGACATCTCTTACATAAAGAACCCCCACCCCCCCTTTGTGACAACCTGATTGGAGAGTTTCCGGTGAAAAGTCGCTCAGGAGATTTTAAAGTCCCTGTCATCAAGATGTACGAAAGCTGCCTCTTACAGTAATCTTTTCTTTGGATATTTAATTAGTTTCTAATTAATAAAGGTTGTATTTGACATAATGCTTATTCGAGGAAGTAGACGACAGGACCCTTATCCGATAAGGGTTTTTCTTATGGCGATCAAGAGACCGAAAATGAATAACTATACGAATGTTGATTTATCAACATTTAGGGTAATGTCTTCGTTCGGAATTACCCTCTATTTTTGTATAAAACGTGTATATTGTTTATTTGAATTACTGGAGGATTTAGAGAACTTGTGTCAAATTGATAGTAAACGCGAATAAATGCGAGGTGACCATGAAATGAACGAGTACGGATCTTATTCCAAAGAAGTGGCCGAATTACTGGATTTAAACTCAAACACCTTGCGAAGGTGGTCCATTGAATTAGAAAAAGAAGGGTACATCTTTGAACGGAACGATAAAGATCAAAGAATCTATTATAAACGCGATATTTTATCGTTAAGGCATCTCCAAAAGTTGAGTAGTGAAAGAATGCCCATTTCAAACGCGTGCAAGAAGGTTGCAGGCGAATATATCAAGGCGAAAGAGTTAGAAAAAACGCTAGGCGTTTATGAAGAAACGGAGAAGAATGAAGGGAAGAACAGCGTTCAGGTCACGTTAACAAAAGAGGAATTAAGTTCTCTTATTGAAGACTCTGTTGAGCGGGCGGTTGAAAAAGAACGGGAAGCCATGTTTAAAGCATTCGAAAGGAAAATGAATGATGTGATAGAGAATAGAGATCGTCACTTGGTTCACCAATTAAATCAATCAATGGAACAAAAACAGTTGGAGATTGCTGCTGCAAAAGAAGAAGTAGAGAAGAAACCGCGTAAGGGGATATTAAGTTGGTTTAAAGGTGAGTAATTCAAAAAACATAATTTCTTTGAAAAAGGGCTAGCCCCTTTTGCGCGAATTCACTTTTTTTGTGTGTATTATCTAACAGGGTTCTTCAAGACAAAGAAGAATACTTTGCTGAAACATTTGCTATGTAATATTAAATTTCAATCCGTTATTGCGTATTGTCATCAATTTTTGTATGACATATTGAAATATGTAAACAAAACTTACTTGCTGCTGCGCCTATATCTTTGTCACAAAAATAAATTTATATTGTTTTTAAAATTAAGAGAGAAAAAAAGCTATTATATTGGTATTACTGTTAATGGGTGGATATTAGACAACTGGTGGGTGGGTTACATGGAGTAGGGAGTTCCGTTGTGACAGTTGAGGATTTTACTTGTATCTATTAGTAGATTGTGCGGATTTACGAGCTCAAGACTATTATAAGGTGAGCCTTTTGCGACACTAATACCTTGAGGTTCGTATCATAGATTAGAAGAATTGTTTATAGTCTAGGAGCTTATGAACATTTAAAATAAGGCTGTTTGAAAAAAAATTAACCGATTTTTCTACCACAAGTCACTTGAAAGGAGTTACACCAAGAGGATACACTGATATAAGTAAGTTACACCTTTGCGAGACACCGTTTTAAGGATTCTAGTTTACTTGAAACCATTAAGTGAGCAGAGTACTTTTCGTTGTATAATAAAAAAAATAACCTCTGTCCTGCCAGACTGAAGTTATTTTTTGAAAGGCGGTGAGTAAATGAATACAGTGCTAGTGATCTGCGCAATTGTCACCGTAGCTCTAACTACGGTATTAGCGACATGTGCAGTGTTAACGTTAGCTTTCATGTTTTCCCAAACAAAGAATAGCTAAACCCACCTGTAAACCAGGGATTGTCTGCCAACAATTCTTGGTTTATTTTTTTAATTGTTTTTAACTGTAGTTAATCCTAATTAACTGTAGCAAACTATGATGTCTTTGACTTCATTGTAAACAGTTATATTTTTGTTCGCAAGGAGCAAATATTTACTGACTTAGTAAGTGGTAAATTTTTTGCGTCATTTCCGGTAATATTTACGAAACACAAAACGGATCATCTAACGAATCAAAATAATCCTATTTACTGAAACACTAATAGTGTATGGAAAATGTCCAAAAAAACGCTACCCATTATTTTAAAATGCTATTTAAAGGGTCTGGCTCCTCTAAATGAGGGGCCATTTTTATTTTGTCTTATTGAAACTAGTAAAAGTCGTTAAAAGGCTTATCGGGGATTTTAAGGGCATTATGCAGGAGGAGAGTTTGGCGAAGACGGATGTGACCCACGACGTCAAAAACGATTCGAAAAGCGGACCGAAGGGAGCATTAAGGAGTTGACAGAAGAACGTCGCCAGGGACCCTCATGATTATTTTTCCGACACATTTTAGACACATTTTTCGGAATTTTTAGAATCTACTGAACTAAAAATGGTATATTATAGATTTTGTGTAAATTTTTTACCAACAGGAGGGAAAGAAGTGAAAAATGTAATTAAAGTAAGTGTTGGTTTTATGTTATCTTTCGTTTTATTTGTAAGTTTTTCTTTATTCAGTCAAGAAGCAAAAGCAGCAGGACCGGAAAAAATTAAAGTCCCATCGAAAGTGGAGTTAATTAATCAGGGCGTTGATTCTAGCAAAGTTGATAAATTAATTAAAAAAATGGAAAGTGGAAAAAAACTAGATGCAGATAAGTATTTGGAGAAATTAGGTGATGGGGCTGTTCTTGCTACTGAAGAAAATCCTCATTATAGAAAAGATTTCGCAGATGGTTCTTTTGTAGAAAATACCATTGAAGATATTACAGAAAAAGAAAACGCAAAAAATATGCAACTTCGATCAATAACACAGATAGGTGGCACACAAGAGTATAGAACATTAAAAATTTCTACAACTAAAGTTTGGGGGACAATGAGTTTCAAAGTGAAAATATATTTTCCTTTAAGCGGATATTCGAAAATTCTTCAAGCTTATGACTGGTATTATTTAGGTTCAGTTTACGCAGAGAACTATAAAGGAATTTACAGAGCGTCTGAAACAGCCACTGCAGATGCAGTAGCAATTTATAAATTACAAATTGAAGTCGCTGGTAATACTGGAGTTAGATATCTAGTGAAAACGGAATTTAGAATAAGAGATGGTAGGTATTGGACAGTATA
>NZ_JASJOJ010000102.1:0-8036 GCF_038519165.1 Photobacterium sp. SP02 | reverse complement strand
GACCGTTCTCAAATCTGCCCGAAACCACATCAGGCACCGATGTCTGTTATTCGCGGTCATCGCTCTGAGCTCCTTTTAACTGCTGCACCCAGTCAGCATGGATAGCGGCGATACTGCCTCTCAGCGAGACAGGGCACTGGCACTCGCTGCCTACACGCGCAAGTTGTTTTAAAATCGCCGGTGGCAGCTTGCTTTCCCCAATCACAACCACAGATTCAAATGCCTGTTGCGAGACTGCCGCTTCCAGACCGTGCAATTTTCCGTTAAACGGCAGATTATCTAACAAGGTGACACTGTAACTCTCATTACTCAGTGACAAAGCGGCGAGCCAGATGTAATGCGTAATGCCGTCCTGTGCCGGTTCAAAACTCAGCAGCATGGCTTTGCGACCGCTCCGCTTGCGTGTTTTGGATACCAGGCTGGCACATTGCTCAATCAGAGTGGATTGCCACAGCGCTTGCTGCATCGCCCGCAGCGGATTTGCCGGGTCGTTAACCTGCGTGTCTACGGGCACGACCACTTTTTCGATGAACATTGGCAGCGGGTATTCTTTCATCAGCTGACTCAGTAGCTGTTCGAGTTTTCCGCGCCGGCAATCTGATAAAGCGATCAGTATCGGTGCAATCCCATCACCGTCTTCTTCCTGACTGGCAGCGTCACTTTCCTGGCCTTCGAGTAACGGTCTTACCTTGCTGATAGCGACGCCTTTCTCAAGCCAGGACAGGATCAAACGGATCTTTTCAATGTCAGCCTGTGTATATAAACGGTGTCCTTTTTCTGTGCGCTGTGGCTTGATCAGCCCGTAGCGGCGTTGCCATGCACGTAAAGTGACGGGATTCACCCCCGTCATTTCAGACACTTCTCTAATTGCAAATAACATAACTTCAGAGGCCATAACGTAATTTCAACTCCTCCGGATACGGATTAAGAAAGGTCTGCAACTGCAGATACGGATCCGGATATTCTTTCAGGTAATGTTTGATCAAGGCCAGAGGGACCAGAATAGGTTGATGACCCAGGCGGTAGCTTTCAATCAGGCCCAGCAATTCCTGCTTTTGTTCGCCGGTCAGGTTACGTTTGAAATAACCCTGCAAATGCATTAACACATTGGTGTTGTTGCTTCGACGAGCATGTTTACTCAGGGCATCCATGAACTGCTGACGGTATTCAACGAAAAACTCAGCCAGATCCCAGTCTTTAATGCCGGCTACTAACCGCCCCATCTCTCTGTACGCTGTCGGGCTGTGTGCCATCAATACGAATTTATAGCGTGAATGAAATTTAACGAATGCATCCATACTCAGGCAGCTTCCCACGTTTTGATAAAAATCGTGTAAGGCATGAATACGAAACACGAAATTTTCACGCAGTACCGGATCTTGCAGCCGCCCGTCCTCTTCGACGGGTAACCAGGGCATGGCAGTCATCAGTTTTTGGGTAAACACCCCCACTGTGCCTCCCGGGACAGTGTTACCGTTCGGAATATACAGCTTCACCCTTTCCATGCCACAAGTCGGCGATTTGGCACATACCACAAAGCCACACAGGGATTGAATGCCGCTGATGTGCTTATCAGCAAACGCCTGCATTTTTTCGGTGAAGTCCAGCTCACCGCCTTTGCTGTCGACAAGGCGCTCACCATTTTCCTGCTGTACCAGCCTTATTGTTGGTCGAGGAACGGGCAAGCCGATTGCCATTTCAGGGCAAACCGGGCGGAACTGTACAAACTTTGCCAGTTCGTCCGTCACAAAGCGGTTTCTTTTATGTCCACCATCAAAGCGCACTTTCTCGCCAAGTACACATGCACTGATACCTACCGGGATACTCATCTCACACCTGTACAAAAAATTATCTTGTACAATGATGTTAGCCAAGCTCAGTGAGTTGTACAAGAAAATAAAATGTATAACTTTGTAACTGCCGCAATTTCAGACACAAAAAAAGCTGCCTGATACTCACAGGCAGCTTTTTTGCTTTGAATTAAAGGGAAATTATTCGATATTGGAATCCGGCTGTTCCATACCTACCGAGTCATTTCCTGCTCGCCAGGTTTCATAATCATCCAGATCCTGTTGTACAAGTTTGAGACAGACGGCCAGAATCAGTGCGTCATCCGTCAGCCCCAGGAAGGGAATCACATCCGGCAGAACATCCAATGGGTTAAACACATAAAGCAAGGCCGTAACGATGGCAGCAATGGTAAACCAGGGGATCTCCCGGTACTCTCCTTTCCAGTACGCCTTAACCAGACCATACATGGATTTCACTACATTGAAATACTTACGCAGCGTGCCACTTTTCTGCACTTTTTCTTCAATGACCTGTTCTTTGTCTAACACACGCTGAATGTCTTTATCCGTGACTTGTCTGGACGAGCTTTCCAGTTTCTCTTTGGCTTCCTGTTCATTCATTGACTGACTCATCCTCTCGCCTTAGTGGCCATTTGTTCATAAGTTAACTATGGCTTTTCGCCACCCATTTGTCATTAAGGGGAATGACAGCCAAAAGCCAGTAGCGTTCCGTTTGAGAGTAAAATGCGAGCAATAAACCTGACAGCAACTGCAGCTCCCCCGATAACCGCTGATAGAGTATGGTCAGCATCAGTTATTGGCGGCCTACTAACAAAAACTCACCCGTTCGAAATGGGGATTCGGGCGGGTCGCTTCCATTGTGTTCAACTGGTCAAGCACAACAATCTGTAACCCGGAAGAAGTTTTCAGCGACATACACTCTTGTTTTTCTTCATTGCGAAGTGTGTCCTGGGCTATACCCTCAATCTCATTTCCGTCTGTCAGACACAGTTTTACCGGCAACTTATACAAGCATGCAATTTCGATATAGTCATATTGCTGACATGAAATCATCTTCACTCCTCCTTCGCGGTACGTCTGGGTCACGATACGTCACGATTGTCGTTTTTTACTTTTTCACCCAGTACATGCCTTCCGAGTTTGGCCGGGACAATTTAAAACCAAACTTTTCATACAATTCCGGGACGTCGGCCATCAGCGACACATAAGAGCGGGGAAAGGCGGTCTGGTCGAGATAGGCCATGATATGTTCCATGATTTGACGCCCGAGACCTTTTCCCTGATGGTCGGGATCAACCGCGACATCCACAATGTCAAAATTAATGGCGCCGTCACCCACCACTCTCCCCATGGCAACAGGGATACCGTCATAAAGAATATGTACGCCGTAAAGGCTGTTTGGCAAGCCTTTCACTGCCGCTTCATAAGAACGGGACGATAATCCGGAGATCTCGCGTAAACGTAAAAAATCATCAGGACCAACCACTTGCTCAATAACCTGGTACATCAATATTCCTTTCTATCATCTATTTATTTGCAGTAAATCCGAATCACGTAAGCCAGCAAAAACACTATGTTAGTGATTCGCGTCGCATCTTACTTTGATATTCAATGCATTTTATATGCCATTGAAAGAATCGTGATCATCTTCAATGAAAATAAAGGCTGATGGTATAAAGGCTGATGGTTTGGCTGCATGAATAGATAAACAGATGAATAAAAAACCCGCAATGCATGCGGGTTTCGTGAAGATCAGACCTGTTCTTCCAGTAATGGTTTTGAAGAAGCTTGTTCACGGGTGATCCACCAGCACAGCACAGAAGCAACGCTCACCATCACAACACCTTGCCAGAAGGTTGCCGTTAACGTCAGCCCCAGCAACTGCGCAGATAAAAAGGTTGAAAACACAGGTACAAAATAAGACAGCGTTGCCAGCAGCACCATGTTGCCGCGCAGGATCCCGATATTCCATAATGCATAGCCGCCACCCATGGCAAGACCAGCCAATAGCAAGTCCCAGATCACCGGGAGATCAAACTTCATTGGCGGTTCATTGGTGAACATAAATTTCAGCCAGAGTGCGGCCGCAGTGGCAGAAAAGAACCAGGTAATGGCATTTTTGCCACTGGCCATTACCCGGGTAACGTTGCAATAAATTGCCCAGATAAACGCGCCACTCAGCGCGAGTGTATAACTGAGCGGGTTGCTCTGCACATTTTCAATTAACCGGGGCACAGACAATCCGCTATCCCCCGCTACCGTCCAGGCAACACCAAAGAAAGACAGTATTAAACAAGGGTACAGCAGCCAACTGACTGACCGCCTTGAGAAAATCACCGCAAACAGTACCGTCAGACACGGCCAGAGGTAGTTTATCAATCCCATTTCAACCGCTTGCAGTCGATCATTGGCCATCCCCAGAGACAACGCCAGACACATTTCATAGCTGACAAACAGCAAGCCGCCGATCAAAAGGTATTTCCTGGAAAAAGAAGACAGCTTCGGCAAGCCAACCGTCAGAATAAGAATGAAAGCGCTGACGCTGTAAATCATGGCAGCGCCGCCCACAGGGCCAAGCTGCTCGGTCACATTCCGGATAAGGGCAACCACACTGCTGAAAAGACAAATTGCGCCGCATCCGGCCAGGGTAAATTGATGACTGCGTACCACGGTTAACCCTTGTATATAAACACCTGAGAATCCATAACACTGCCTGAGAATGACAGCTAAAACAACCTGAAACCACCTTGTTTATGGCCCTGGCGCATACCTCAGCAGCATGACATTCCGGTTCAGTCTTCTGGCACCCAGCAACATCAATCTTTGCCATCTTTTGGCACCATCAAAAGCTTGCTTGCCCTGGGGGCTGATAAAAGGCTCCAGTAACAACTGATACTCATTGATTAAATTCGCATCGGCCAGTGATGCGCCCAAAGCAGGGCTGCCAAACAGGACCACATTTCCGGTTAATTCAGATAAAAATTGCCGGGTATTTTCAATATCAGGCCCTTTCAGTACCTCAGTATTTTGCCAGGGAAACTCAAGTGGCCGTGTAGTGACCACACGCTTAGGAATGGACTGCAATTCCATTGCCAGATACTGCATATATTTGGGTAAGTCCCTTCGCGTTGCAGCTTCAGGCCAGAAAGCCGCAAAAAGATCATACGTGTGGCGTCCCAGAATTAAAGCTTCTGAGTCATGCAGTAATTCAAGGGCATATTCATGATGTTCTTTATCCACCACAGCATCTTCATGATGGCAGTGGCCATTCAATGACATGTTCAACGAATAAATCAGATGGGCCATGGCAAAAACCTCCTTGTCGTGAAACGCACGCAGAGTCTCTCTGCAATACGGGTTTCATGAGTATTTGCAGAGAGACCGGGATTTGCCAGTTTTAGTGTCAGAAAAAGGTGTGAATACGTTTATTTATTTGTTGATAAATCAATAACTACTGTTCAGCACGTGCTAATAACACACCCATTGAAACAAACAGAGAGCCAAAGACCCGATTCATCGCTTTCATGGTTGATGGGCTGGTCAGATAAGGCTTCGCGACACTGGCCATGATTGTATATCCCAGCATGTGTCTGTCCTAAACAGAATTTCATTGGTATGAAGACGAAAGTATCGCTACAAAATAGCGGCCAGATCCGGTGCGATCATCAGATTCCCTTTGGCAACTTCGTTTCGGAGGTACGGTCGCCAGGTTGGAATATCATCCAATGCCGCTTTGATTCGGTGGATATCCCCTGCTCGCCGACGGCCAAATAGCACGTAAACGGGCACACAGCTGCCTTGCTGCACAGAATCCCAGACAAGACCATCCAGGTGCGGATAGTTGTCTGCAATCGACTTCGCCAAGCTTCTGGCATTGTCCATCGACTTCAACTGAGTCGTATTGAACAACTGATCAAAGGAATAGGGCCAGAATGCATCCGATCCCCCTTCAAGGTAAGCCTGACGACAATCAGCAAACCGCAGTGCGCTCTGAAAACTGAGTGTCGCCACTTCCAGATCATCAAACTGCTTTTTAGATAAAGTCCGCAGGGCCGAGTTTCCCATCGGCCGCAGCACAGCTTCGTAGTAGGCTGTTTCCGGCATTGCAGCCAAATACAATGCAGGAACTGCTTCCCGAAGCTTGTTGCGAAAAGGAGAAAAACGCCCGGTGATAGCATGGCCGTTCTGATCCCTCGCTCTGATATCCGAGATCCATTCTAGTTGTTTGAACGGATTCGGATCCAAGGCGGTATAAAGCCGCTTTCCCTCCTCATCACACTCATGGCGCAGCACACGGAACAACTGACGACTCGCCTCGATTTCAAACTCAGGCGGATTATCCTGCAGCATCAGCGTCCCCCGATTTCTGATGATCGGTAGCAGCCGTATAACTGAGATCGCTGAGCGTACTGTCGGCTTTAAACAAGCTGGCCAGATAGAGAAGGTCGGCTTCCAGCTCCGGTTTCTGAAGTGCGTCAGCTGGCGAACACCCCAGATCATCACTGACAGAAGTCAGCCACTGATAGACCCCCCAGTCATTCAAGCCATTCAGCGTCTGGCACAATTCCGGAACCGCCTTCCAGACCCCCAGATGTTTTGTATCAAACTGAAACGCAGGCACCTGAACCGTTTTCGCATCACCAAAATTGAACGCGAAAAGCCGCCGGGATTGGCTCGCCTGGCTGATCACCCTTGACGGATTCGAGGCCTGGAACTCGCCCAGTAAATTCGTCGCAGCCCTTGCACTGAGCAATGGATATTGCTGAGTGCGCGCTTCAATATCGTTCAACGCGTTGGCAATCATAAATTGCGTCTCAGATGAAGTGTGGTCTTTGATACGCCGCTTAAAGTCACTGAACTGCTGCTCTGCATCTCGCTCAAGCAGATCGACAATGTGTTGCAATCCCCCTTTTTGGGCATAGAACAACAGGTTTCGGCTCAGTTCCTTCAGTGAATCTGCTTCTTCAGCGGAAATTCTCACGGACAGTGCATGGTCATCTGCCGTTGACTCCTCGTCCACGCTCAAACTCACCTGAGGTCGCTGGACAGGCGCAGGCTGCACACCCAGAGTATGCGGCCCTATCAAAGGGAGAAGCGCAATGTCCTCGGCCGAATGAAGTAGTGATTCGTTGGAAAACGGCGCATTCGTCCCCTCTACACTCACAGTCGTATGCGGATTGGTCTCAGTATCTTTCACACTCATCGTAAGCATGAAATGTTTACTGTCTCTCTGGGTAACCATGGCGTGACCTCCCATGAACTCAAAAGCTTTGCTCATTGCTCTCCCTGCATAAGTGTAGCCAATTACAATAACGATACAACTATACGCACTTTTCTTCTGATGAGAAAGCGTTCAATTTCTCATCAAGTGATATAAAACTGAACGGTTTATGGTTCCGGCAAAGCATCCTGTTCACTCATCGGGAAGGTTACCGATCTCGACCAGGGATTCACACGTCTCAAAGTTTTTCGCTACTTCAATCACATAACGCTGCGTTTTTTCATTCAAAAGTGATGACCTTTTGTAAGAACAACCGCCATTGTCTAGTTTTTCACCTTGTACAATCGCACGTTCTAAATCAATCAGTGCCAACCCATGGGGAACATTTCTCTGGGAAACGTCTGCCTGATTGAGAAAATCGCTTGCTTCGGCTTCTGTCACCATCCGGTAGTTTTTTGCTGTTACATGGCTTGTAAACAAAGCGGCCAGGACGAAAAAATACTTCATGATCTGCTCCAATGAATTGGGAGCCCAGTGATAGCCGCCTTTCAGCACGCTATCACTGTCTTACTTTATTTTTGCTCTTGAAGCGTAGAATAACTGTTCATTAAGTTTCGGTAATCAGGGATATGATTTGAAAAGAGCGTCCCCAAACCTTCGATATCATTTCGCCAGTCCCGGTGTAACTCGCAAGCCGCGCCAAACCAGGTCATCATCTGCGCACCTGCAGCTGACATCCTGTCCCAGGCGGCATCACGGGTCATCGCATTGAAAGTACCGGAAGCATCGGCAATAACAAAAACCTCATAGCCCGCTTCTATTGCTGATAGAACCGGAAATGCGACGCAGACTTCCGTCACCACACCGGCAACAATGAGTTGTTTTTTACCTGTTGATTCAATGGCCTGAACAAAGTCAGCATTGTCCCAGGCATTAATTTGTCCGGGTCTGGCAACAGGTGTCAGGAAACCCACTGTGAGGAATATGGCTGAAATAATGTGCGC
>NZ_JASJOJ010000101.1:0-8107 GCF_038519165.1 Photobacterium sp. SP02 | reverse complement strand
TCATTACGATTACCCAGCGTCATCGGCTCGGTTTCAAATCTGGCGTTCGTGTGCTCAATGTAATGATTAAAAATAGCTGTGATAGCCGGGATGTGGGTGATGGTACCGGGAAGTATGTACATTGGATATTAGTTAGTGTTGATTATGGAAACATAATTATCAATGAATTTGGATTATGCTACAACTTATTTAATTTTATTTTCCTGGTCTTTACTAAAATTTTATTTAAATTTTAGAACGATTAAAAAAGCTGTATAGCTTAAGCAGTGCTAAACTATACAGCAAATTAGATCTCTATAGATTACTCACCAGACCATTGCTCTAGCATTTTTTCTCGCGAGGAGTTAATGACTGAAAGATCACTTTCGTCTGATTCTATCCAAATCATATGCTGATTAAAATCATGCGGCTCTAGCTTATTGTTATTCAAAAGTTTCGTTTCCTTATTCTTCTTGGCTTCATGTGAGATGTTAATTTTTTTATTCGTCATTAATTGTTCTTTTGACAAATCAACTAATTTTTTATCTCCAGGTTTTATCCATCTTTTAGGAATACCCTGACTCCACGAATCACTTTCTCTCAACCACATCTTAGGAGACTTCAAACTCTCTAAGCCTGAATTTTCTGCACCTGCCAAATTGATAGAAATCTCAACTTTATTACTTAATGCAGTTTCATACCCAACAACTGGTTTAAGTCCATTTACTGACTGACCCAGAACATTGATATATTTCAGATCAACATCAATCCCATAAATATCGATATCATTATCTAAATCAAAGGCACCAAAGTTGTAAGGTTCATAAGTGCCTGTCACCCATTGACGTAGTTGAGACTGATCAAGACTCTCGAAGTCAGATATAATACCGCCTGTCAACTTAATATCTTCCTTAATTTGATAGTGATTAGGGATAAATTTATACTTACCCTCATTTTTCACAATTTTTCCAATTCGGAACAATACCTTAAATTCAGATATCTTGAGAGCTTTTGTATTACTTATACTGTATCTAGAACCCGTCATGCTTATTTGAGCGCTCACTGGAACTTTATTTTTTTCCGAGTAACGATAATCGTCAAAAATCTTAGTTCCTACACTCGGAGTTGTTACCAAAGTACGTATTTTAACATCTGAATCCCAATTAAAATTTTCTACATCATAGCGAAGAAAATCATCACTGATAAATGGCTGAAAAGAAAAAGAAGCATTTCCATAACTGTTTACTGTTGATGCATTTTTCGCACCTTTTTGACTAATCCAGAAGAATAATTTTGGTGAATCAAAAACCTTAGGGTATTTAATTTTATTACCGTTAGATGGATTTTTATCCTCTAAAAAACCCTCTTCATAAAATAAGTGATCTCCAACCACTGTTTTATTGTTAATTTTATATTCTCTTTCAGGATTCAGACTTAATGTAAATTCTGATGCGTCTTCTTCATCATCCCAAAAACCACCATCTAAATCTCGATACTGTACCAACTTATCAACATCATCATTTCCTGGAATCGATAAACTATACGTGTAGTTCATAGTAAAATCGACGCCAGAGGAATTACTTCCACTTTGCCCAAAGAGAGATTTTAATGTCGGATGATTGTACCAGGCTATTGGTCGTGTACCCTGGACTTTATAAGCACCGAAATAAAAACTTGGATAAATAAATGTACCGAATATTTTCTTACCGTCTTTAAATTCTATTAATTTTTTCTCATGTTCTGTCAGCTCATTCTCGAAAATCTCTCTGACATACTGCGTATTCTCCGATGCGACTGTATCAAAAATGTCTCCACTATCCCACCAACTAATCGCTGATGCTTTCGCAGTAATAGGTAAGTGAATAATTTGCTCTTCATCTAATGCTTTATTTAGCTTCTCATTCTTTTCATCAACAATTACCAAAATCCGAATATTATCATAAGGAGATAGTTTAAATGATCTTTCCAATTGATAAAAGTCGTTGAAATTCTTCCACTTTTTATCCCCTGGCTTTCTCGCAGAGATCACAACTTCTTTAAATATATCATTCGTCAGATCTGTTGGTAATTTAACAGTAAACATATCAACAAGACTATCAACTGATTCACTGCCAATACAATGAACTGGGAAATATTTATGATAACTGCTCGACAGTTGTTTCACTTCATCAATCTTTTTCTCATCACCAAAAATAAAATTCTCAAGAGAAGTGACGTAGTATCCTGCTTTTGCAATCAATGCATCAAATGTATCAAATACCATTTCGCCATCATAGTTCACAACATCCAGCCAGTATTCATCCAGATTTAAACTCTCATCGAATATATTATCAATATCCCATTGATCGGCAAGAAGAAATTTATCAATATAACCTTTGATATTGAATTTTTTCTCTATCGATTCCTTATGTTCTGGATTCAAGTGGATTTCCAGTTGGTATCTCTTGAGTAACCTGACGAGCCCATTCAGCGCCAAGGCTCTCTTCAGATAACTTTTCAAGAATGGAATATTGACTTCACCAAATGCATTAGTAGCAATCATTTTTTGTGAAAGTGTTGCATCAACTTCACCAAGACTTTTAATCGCATTTTTAAAGGTATTCTCATCCTTGAATAGCTTTTCATATGCGAAATCAGCGACAGTAGAAACAACTTGTCCGGCTGCGATTAAAACACCAGCGGTCGCCATCGCAACCGGAAATGCTGCTGAGAATGCAAGCAATGTCGCATCTACAGTACTACTCGACGTTTCCCTTAAAGCGTCATTTAAATCTAACTCTGACTTAATCATTTCCTTTCTGGATTTTTCCAGTACAGATAATCCAACTCTGCTGACAGGATAATCATAGATTGCATTAAAGTTTAGTTTTATCTCAACTCTTCTATTTCTCTTACGATTTTCTTCTGAGTCATTAGGAAATAGGTTTTTTGATTCACCATACCCTTCTTCCCAAATAAATATTTCCCATATTCTTTTTTTATCCTCAGAAATTGAATCAATAATCGCATCTTTTACAGCGCGAGCCCTCAATGTCGATAAATTTAAGTTATAAGATTCACTTCCTCTATCACAGGTAAAGCCAGCGATTTCAATCGGTATTGGATCAGGTAAATTTTCTATCAAACTCGCAAGTTTTTTCAATCCGCTGCTAACGTTTGGATCGATTGTATTCAAACTGGCTCTATCAAACTCAAACCAAGTACTTGCCAATTTCAGTGACAAATCGCCCAATACCTCATTCACTGAAATGAAATTTTCATCTCCGCCAATTTGGCGTAATTGTGCGTGAATATCTTCCAATATTTTTTGATTTTCTTTTACTTGCACTGTATCAAGTAAAGCAATTGGCTTCGCTTGATTCGCTGTCGGAGATTGTATCTTATTAATATAAAAACCAGATTTTAAATTAAACTCCTGATCTTTAATGTCAGACTTTTCAAACTTTTCATACGTATCATGCAAATTATAAACTGCCTGACCAACTGTCATAATATCACCGCCAACTTTCAGCGGTTTGGCTAACAAATCAGAAAATGAAGTCATTCTATCATTTGCAGCCTTTAAGAAATTTTTAAGCTTCTCCGGGACTGGGATGATATTTATTTCATCAAGCCGATCACCAAATCGGTCTTTTAACCACTTTATTGTGGCTGGCTCATTTGCAAACGCTTCAGAAAACTTTCTTATTCTTGGATCTGCGGCAGTTGTCAATTTATCACTAGAAGCCGCATCAATAAATGTGTTTATTGACTCACCAATTCCCGCAATTGCAATTGCATTTTTAAAAAACTCATCATCTTGACCATCTTTAATTTTACCAATCAAACCGACAGTTGAATAAGCAACTTTAGACTTGGCATTCCAAGCAGATTGAGATGTAAAGCTTCCTACAGCACTTTGAAAAATCCCTTTCGATGTATTAAATACATTCTTTAAAAACTCTTGATAGTTTTTACTGATTTCATTTTTATTATTTTCTAATTTATCTTCACTAACACTTAACCTTTTGATGAGCTCAGTGAAATATTCAGGTGAATGATTTATCAGAGCTTCTTCAACACTAATTGGATCACCATTTATTAGTGCACTTCTCCCAAGCGCAGTTTTTATTGGCAGATCGAAAACTTTTTCTTTTAAAGAATAACCTTTTCTTAAACCATGATCTAAAACTTTTATTTTTTCTTGATCAAAATTATCAAAACTAATATCAAATCTTGCATAAGAGCTTGATATTAAATCAATGTTCATTTCACTTTCTATCCAAAATGTAGCTGTAATACTACCTAGTACTTCACCATCAGGATTTTTATGATCGATTGATTTAATTTCGGAAACTGGTTCTCCACTATCTGAGTCAACATCACCTGAAACTTTAATCGTTACAGGGATGTCTTTCAATTTCACTCTGGCTCCAATAAATTTTTCATCAGAAAAAGTAATTACAATAGTGTAAAATTGTGGCACTTCAATAATTCTTAATTTTTCATTCTCTAATGAGTCATACCAGGAATTATAGGCCTTGTGAACTTCATTATCAGCAACTTCATATTTATCAAACAACTGATCTTTTGACGTGCCAACATCGAGAAATTTTGTCTTTGTGCTAAAAGAATGAGTTTCATTTAACTTATTTAAAACTTCTGTCAAGTCTTCCAGCCAGGTCTCCCCTTTATTAAGGTTATATAAAGGCACCAATTGACTAGGAAATAACTTAAACTTTACTGTGTAATCGTTATGATAGTTTTTATCAGTCGTAGGTATTGATACAATTGACAATTCATTACTATCAAATTTTGAATTTAAGTATGATAATTTCCCAACTTCATCTGTCGAGGCAATAGGAAACTTTGCGTTCACTGTTTGTACGTGATCGCCTTCTCCATTAATTTTTTCTTCTATTAAAGTTTCAGAATCTGGTAATATTAGGGTTTCAAACGGTAACGGCTTGAACTTTGCGTTTTTACATATTTCTCCCTTTCTATTATACAGACGCCCCATTAAATAAAAACCAGACTGTATCTTTTTTTCTATAGCCATTGACGTAACCTTTATTAATATAATAGATCAATCCAAGTATCTTCATATCTTGCTTTTGAAGGCAATTCAGGAAAATAATCTGCAATATTTAGTCCTTCAAATGTTTCCTTTGCACTTATCGGAAGATACAAATCATCATAAATTCTAAATTGATATTCATCGCCAAAGTCATATTTATACTTTATTTTAGCTAAAGGTGTATCTTCCGAATCATTAATTATTCTATATATTTCACCATCTTGCATTGCCCATTTACCTAATTCAATCACACGAAAACCTAAGCTTTTTCCTACTATCTTCTTAGGCTCGTTTGATTTATACACATTGTACTCAAGTTTATTACTATCATACCTACAAGTAAAAAGACTAGAATCCAGTCCAAATGTACCACCATATTTACATTCATCAGAAAGGTAATTGACTCGCTCAGTTTTTTTTAAAATCGGCATATCATGAATCAATTGGTCTTTCTCTCTAGGTATTGACTTCAAAAAATCATTTTTATCCTTAATTTTTGAAATTGATTTTTTCTCATTCTCCAATAAAAACAAAATATTTTTATCATCATCAAAATCTTCCCCATAGATATCTTTTAGATATTTAAACTCTTCTGAAGCAAGTGTTAAGAATCCTATTTCACCCCCGTTGTTTATAAGTGCAACTTTTCCATCATCAGTCCATGCTTCTACAAAACACCGGTGTGATGCAAAATTATGTCCTTTTCTTTTTTCAATATCATAGAGAGTGCAACCATATCCCTTCTCATTTGAAGTTGAAATAATATACCTTCCATCAGGTGAGCGATTGGGACCTGTAAAGTAGCCTAGAGGTAAAATGCTCGCACCAAAGTCCTCGCGTGTTGCAACAAGTTTTACATCCTTCCCGTCTATCCCCATTGAGTAAAGATCAAAATCTGGAGCTCCATACTTTCTGGCCCTGAATAATACTCTTGGAATCTCATACTCTTCATCCCATACCTCATATTCAATATCATCCGGTATGCTTACATTTATTTTCCACGCGATAATGTCGGCTCTTGTTTTCCAACGTTCTATTTCAATTGCTTCAACTATTACATCCAACTGCTCCTGATAATCCTTATGATAAGCTATTTTCTCTTTAATCATTTTCCACGCAGGGTATGCGATTGCACCAACGCAAAGCGCCCCAACACTATAAGCCAGCAGTTTTTTCTTCATGATTGATTCCTAAAAATTTGTTGCGTTCAGCCAAAGGTTTCTGAGCTCTTCGATTTTCTTTGCTTCTTCGAAGGGCTCGTCAACCATCTCAGCATGTTCAATTTCTTCACATTCGTCTTGATCGTTTGCCAGTTCTTCAAACGGCATTTGCGTAAAAATGAATTCAGCACCATGCGGATCTTTGGGATTTGCAATAAAGAGAGTGAAACTTCCTTCTTTCGGCAATCCCGTGAACAGAGCCTGACGCCAGCGAGAGATTTCACTATCACCGCTCTTCTCCATTAACACCGATTGCTTCCAGTCGCTGTTTTCATCTTTCAAAACCGCGTAAATCGGCGGAATTTCACCGAAAACAGCAGAAGCCAGGCCCACTTCAACTTTGACGAGGAAACCGTCATTTTTACCGTCCACATATGCCACAGGTGTATTTGAAGATGCATACTGATCAAATACTGCGCACTGTTGAGTCAGCCAGGCCATATCGTCTTCAGAGACCTGATGAAGTTTGGCTGACTGAATATCAGCGGTGTGTTCCTGGGGCTCAAACGCCTGGCTATTTGAATACACAGACAGTTCATCCAGTGGTGTTGCAGCAGCATCCAGTTTTGCTGGATCATTTTCCAGTGCTTCTATTTGCTGATATGTCTTTTGTTTCGGTGAAAACATGAGTTTGACACCATTCTCACCGGCCTGAACTTCACCGGCAATTTTATACGGCACCCAGAATTGCGGCAGATCGAATCCATCCGCTTCACGGTATTCAATAACAGGCTGTTCTTTCTGCCTTTCCTGCTGATCTCTGACACGGTAATATTCGCTATCAATATCTTTGTAATAGCCAAACTCTGTGACTTGCAGCTCGCGCCAGAGTTTGCCTTTCCAGAAGACATACAAATAGCCACCTTTTAATTCCGCGGCTTTTTCTTTGTCTTTGCTGCTGTCCAGATAGGCCAGTGCACGAACCGGGATCAAAACCGTTTCCCATTCATCCATGTCCGCCTCTTTTTCTACCGGCATCAAATTGTCGGCCAGTAAAAAAGTCAGCGGATTTGGCAGCCCCTGTAATGGCACAACCAGATAAAGCTTTTTGGCTTCATTTTCCAGTGCTTTGAAGGTTGCCAGCGTTCTGTGACCTGTTTTCACATCGGCTATCGGCCGGGTGATTTTCTGATCCTGCATTTCGGTTTTAGCAAGCTGAAAATACGCCCGGTTTCCCTGCCACTGTCCGGCCAGTTCCACCACCAGTTTGTGCTCTGGTACGGGTTCTATCGGTTGATTGACCACATTACGGGGCAACGGGGTGATGTCTTCCAGCGGCGTATAATTCGCCTTTACATATCTCACTTTTTTCATTTACTTTTTCTCGTTTTTCTTCGCTTTGGCGAAACTAAACCACGTTAGGCTTGAAGGAAAACAACAGCGAGAAGCTAAGCGCTTACCAGCGGCCAACATGAGTGAACCAGGAATAGTGTCCGGGCATGAAAACATCGGACCTTGATTAATTGTGTGTGAGAAGGTGTATCGGCTATCGGGTTGCTGAATCAGCCTACAATGGCAATACATCATGATGACGCTCTCCGCAGCGAGTGTGCGCTTATTCGTGCTGTTGGCGGCTGTGCGATAACAGACCAACGAATAAGCCCAGCATGGCTCTTTTTTAATCTCTGTTCAGTACATGAACACACTGGGTACGGTCATCAAGACGTACAGCGGAAAACCCTATCAGATTGAATACCCTAATCAACTGATTTAATAACCTCTCCCACCTAAAAATGTCACTTTGTGGTATTGAGCCAAAAAATAATTTCTGTTTTGGCTCATTGAGTTACCGCTTTACGTGACTACCGTGTTCGGTTCCGACAGGGTGAACGTCATCATCACCCGGCGAATG
>NZ_JASJOJ010000100.1:0-8195 GCF_038519165.1 Photobacterium sp. SP02 | reverse complement strand
AATGGGTGTTCACGTTAAACCAGAATAGGTGTTCACATTGGACCGGAATGCGTGTTCAGCATGGACCGGAATACGCAATATCCATTAAGCAGCAGTTCAAACATATCCATGTTCGCATGAGCGAATGGTATGGGAATGGCGCAATCGAATCCCGCCTACAGGATATAAAGGTAGACAGTGAGCTAATTAACTTGCTCAACGAAGTAAAACTTGAACAAACAACGGCGCACTTTGATAAATGGTTCAATGGTGATGAAAAGCTAACGGGAAGCTTTGGTAAGGCTATTGTCGCCATGCGTGACGACAAACCTGTGATCTATAGCAACTGGGATAGCTTGTATCGATTGGTTAAAGAAAAACGGTTAACTTTACATGGCACCCTACATAGCTATTGTAAAAATGGCTATGAATGTGACATGGATGGGGTAATAAATGCCGCATTCTGCGTTGATTGCCGTGGCGGAGGTAGCGTCGTGGATGATAAAAAAGCGTCGTGGTGGCAAAAGAAACATCAAGCGTTGAGTAGCTATCTGAAGCAGCAATCCGATGTCAGCCATGCAGAGTATGCTCACTGTATTACACAGATTCGAGCTGCCGAGAAAGTGTTGAATGATTTTGGACTGAAATTTGAAAAATATCAGCACCCATTGCAGGTTATCGATTTATGAAAAAGTCAGAAAATACACTTCTCAAGCTTGAAGCCGCTTTGCAACGAATCATCGAACGAAAAACCAAACGAATACCCGATCACCGTAAATTATCGGTTCGAGCTGTAGAGGAAGAAGCCGGATTAGGAAATGGCAGTTGCTATTACTATCCAGATTTCAAGCTCAGAGTTCAATCAGAAGTACAAAAACTAAAGTGCCTTACGCCTGATACAGCAGTTCAGTCCGATGTCGAGATTTTGAGAGAAAAGCGCAACCAAGAAAGAAAGATAAAAATTCAGTATCGTGAAAAAGTTGCTGTATTGACCCAAAGATTAACTTCAATGGCCGCAGAACATCATCAACTAAGTCATGCTCTAAGGAGTGCTCTTTCACGTATTGAAGATCTTGAACTTCAGATAGTTGAGCTCAAACAGAGCCAGATTGTGAGAATCAAGTGATTGTATAACTGAGCTAGTTTTACTGCCCTTTGCTGGCTAAACTAGCCAAACAAACAGAGCCAGGAAAACTTTCACATGTGAAAGTTTTCCTGCTTAACCTCAAAGGCAGAGAAGATGGGTAGAAAACTTGAAGACATCATTGCAGAGCAGCCTCAAGAGGTCGCTTACGCAGCCGAAGAGATAGCGTCTAAGCAGTTGATTCAGCTTCGTCTGATGGAGCTACTAAAGCGTATCGGTGCTGATGCAAGTTACCAAATTGATAGCTGTACGGTCGATGGCCTACACCAGTTGAAACAAATTGTTGAATCAGGCGGAGGAAAGCTCCACCTTCATGTTGACCTATCTGACGGCTCACATCACGGTTTTAGGCTTTGACGCTTGCACTTTCACATGTGAAAATTACCAAGGGTGAGCCAAACCATTTTCAAAATTAGCTAATTTTGCTAACAGTGCGACAAGAGGCTAAGAAGTACAGATGAAAGAGCATAAATTTCTGGCAATTCGCCAGGCTCTGGTTCGAGCTCCCCGCAACCATTGTATGGCTGAGGCGCATCTGCAAATGATTAAATACGCTGACGATCTTAAAAATATTACAGCGAAAGAGTTTTGCGAAGAGGTTTAAATCCTATACTAATTCCAAGGTGAGGAACAGTTTGAGCTTAAATAATGCGCATGAAGGATATGATTACCAAGATCTGATATCTAGCTATTTCATACTAGAAGAGATACTCAACGGCAATCGAGAAAGCATATTCTCTATAGACAAGAAGCATACGAAAGGTGATACCCCGGATAGATTCGATGACTTAGTAATAACTAACGGGGATAAAATACAACGTAAGCAAATAAAATATAGTAATGAACAGACATCTGTCAGGCTAACCAAAGATTACCTTTCTGCCGATAGCCACTATAAGATAGCGTTACATAAGCTATATGAATCATGGAAAGCTCTTAACACTACTCATACTGAATTTAGGTTATGTTTAGCTTGGGATGAGCCTGTTGAAGAAAACATTCTAAAGGTATTAAACCTTCAGCCTTCAAATCTATCGTCGTTCGACTCATTTTCAACTAAAGTCTTTAAAATTGACATAAACAAACTTTGGGAAATTGAACCTGAGAATTTCAACCGTTGGGATAGCCTAAAACAATATGTAAAAGAAAATAATATTGATAGAGATGATTTCCAAACCTTCTGTGAATGCCTCTTAATTGAAGTTAGCCTTCCAAAAGCCAGTTTACAATTTAACTCCCCTAATGAACTAGAAGAAATTTTAATCTCGCAAGCCGCGCGACTAGGGGTTGGGCAATATCCAAACGATGATGTTAACATCATTGATTTTTTAGTAAGACTTGTTAAACAGGTTGGAAATTATAGAACGAGCTCTGCTGTTGTAACAACTTCAGATGTATTAAAAGATCTACGCATTAAAACTGATTTTGGAGAACTTCAGCAAAAGTTTGAAATCGATCAGAGTAAAAACGTTAAGTCCGATTGTAAATATAGTTCATTCTATAATTTTGCTGTGACCAGCAAGAAAGTAATATTGTCAGGTGAGCCAGGATCTGGTAAGTCATGGTTTCTAACCAATTTAATAGATTATTTAGAACGTACTAAAAAAACTGTTCTTCGCCATTATTGCTTCACAAGTACTGAAGATGAATTTATAGAGAAAAGAGTCAGTTCTAACACATTTTTTGGAAATATAATAAGTGGTATAGAAAAAGCATTTCCAATGCTCACTAAAGTAAAAAATCAGATTTTTGCGGCTAACCTAGATGAATTAAACCTGCTTCTGCAAAATATAGAAGAGCCGCTAGTAATAATAGTTGATGGCTTAGACCATATTAATAGGGTTTTAAGTTCATCTATTAGCTTATCTAAAGAAAAAACCCAAATCCTAGAAAATATATCTCAGATAAACACTCCTGATAACGTAACAATAATATTAGGTTCTCAGCCAGTTGATGAGTTAAATTTCCTTAAAAATGATTTCAGTTATAGAGAACACCAATTGCCAGCCTGGAATATTCAGGATACTAAAGAGTTGGTAATAAAACATGGAATAACACAAGTAGATTGCAATGATGAAGATCTCATCACGTTAATTCATGAAAAGAGTGAGGGCAATCCACTTTATTTAACTTATATATTGTTAACACTAGAAAATAGCAAAGTAGTAAGTAATGATCTCATACATTCCCTCCCCCCTTATGATTTCAATCTAAAGAGATACTACGAATACTTAACAAATAAAATTGAAAATAACACAACAGCGGAGATTTTATCTTGCCTCGATTTTTCTGTAACTAGAAAAGAGCTTCAAGAGATAATACCGGTGAAGCACCATTTCAATTCTAGTATGAAAGTACTGTCTCCTGTCATTTCTGAAAATACAGCTAGAGGTGGAATAAGGCTTTACCATGATAGTTTCAGGCGATTTAACATGGAAAAGTTGGCTGATATCGAAGCTCTAGATACCATGAATGAATTCATTATAAACTGGCTAAATCGTGACTGCTTTTTTGAAAGTGACAAATCTTACCGTTATTTATTTAGTTACCTAATGCGGACAAAGAAGTATGAGGATATTAGTAGCTATGCATCAAACAACTTCCTACCAAATAGCTTGTATTATGCTCACCCAGAAGCATTGATTCGAAGAAACTACGAAAGCTTTCTAAGCGTTGCCAAAAAAACACAAAACTGGTCTCTATTTATTTATGCCAGTGAACTGAATAGGGCTATTAATACAACTAGTTCAGAAGAGCATCACAGTCAGTTTTTAGATAATTTTGAACTATATTTTGAGGCTATTTGTTTGATCTATGGAGTAGAAAAAGCAAATGCACTTTTATATTTTAATGGCGAAAAGAATCATAGCGATTCTGTTACAGCGCAAGCATTTAGAATATTAGAAAAGCAGGGCTATTCTCCCAATTGGGAGGATGTAAATGGGCTATTTTTAGGGAAGGTAAGGCAAGATGACTTCAAATACTACATTAGCTTTTTAAACCAAAATAATGATGATTTTCTAGCGTTTCTAAACAAAGTCATATATCACGAAGATAAAACCTATCTTCGAATTTTTTTAGATGAGATATTCAGACTAAAAGGCAGTGACTTTTTAATTTATCTACATAGCAAACTTACCGACATTGAAAAAGAGTCAACGGGACTTATCATCAATAACCTTTTCGAAAGAGAGAGTTGTTCTGCAAGAATACCAATAAGGGTAGAGACTAATGTGACTCTGGAGCTCTTATCTTTACCACTCATCAGCGAAAATGTAGATAACGACGAACTAGCTAGGTTTTGTAGCCAATTAGAATTGTATTCAGATAACGATTTAAATAGTTTGATCAGCTTCGAAAAAACAATTACTTCTGATTTCATCGTTCACAGTTGGATAAAGTTTTTTATACGGAATCTTATCATAGGCAAGACCTGCAATGGCTCCTCATTAGAAGAAGGCATAATTCAAAGCTTCGCGTTATTAGCAGATGACATGATTAACTTTCCTAGAGCTAGGTATTCTAGTTTTCTCTTTGATAACCGAGGCTTGATTGATAGAAGCTTTGAGCAAGCATTGGTGCATATCAACTCACAATTGGCATGGAAGACGATATTTGATATCAGAAGAAAAATTGTATTTCCTATTCTCCCAACGATAGAGAATCGATTCCTCAATGAAAATAATATCAACTTCGTAATAAAGGCTTATGATAGCTTCGATGAAGAAGACTGTGATTACTATGAACACTCACAGCATTCATTCAAAAAAGCAATTTACTATGCAAAAGTAGGAGATATAGAAAAAGCCAAGTTAGAGTTGAAAAATGCTATTCACTTAACGACTAGTTACACTTCTCGAAAAGACAGAAATTTAGCTGAAGTAATTGAGCCACTCCCTTCGGTAAACAACATAAATCCTAGTTTTGCTAAAGAATACACTAAAAAGCTTAAATACCTCACTGATGCGGTGATGAAACATACTGAAGATGGCAAAGATACCAGATGGTTAACTATAGAATGGTTTGAAGTATTCATAAAAATTGATTTCGAACAAGCTACGAAATATTTAATCAATCAAATGTTGACCAATGGGTATTTTTGGAAATTAGATTTTATGTTTGTGGATCTATTGCAACATAGCGATAACGTCGAGCCAAGTATTTTAAATTTTCTCTATAAATTATCTCCAACAAACATTAAAGATACATATCTCAATGGTTTTCTGGAGGTAATTGAGCGTTTAGAAAAGAACGACGATAAGTTAGCCAAGGCATCTATGGTTAATCTATCCGCAAGAGACTGGAATGATTCTTATGACACATTGAGTCAAAAAACTGTTCACAAATATAATAATATTGCTCACAAATTAGGACTTAACTTACATTTAGAGGAAAGTAAAGAAAAAAGCGCTGGAGTTCCCCGCTCATTTGGCAATGAAAAGTTATCCATAAAACTGACTACGAAGTTATGTAAAGAAGATAGCTTAAGGAGCAAATTGACACCGGACCTTGTCGATTATTTAGTTTCTCAAGAGGTCTTGGGGAACGACAATCTCAATTACTTATATTTCTTCTTTAAAGAGGGAAATAATACAGAATTGGTAAATGAAATACTTCTGCCACTTATCCGAAAAAGATTCCCAAGAGGACAAGAATATTTTACAAATCTGCGGATGTTGATTCAAGGAATCACCATCTCAGATAGAGATAAAGTTTTTCTATTGGTCAACAATTTCGTCTACTCAAAAGACGGGTGGTTTTCTAGCTTTGTCGACAGGGAATCATTACTCCAAGCTGTTATGATTGATAGAGATATTACGCAAAACTGTTTAGCATCAGCTCTATATACTTTTTCCAAAAATAAGGATTATTCATCTAAGACAACGGCTAACCTAATTATTGCCTTCGAATACGTAGGTTTTGATGAACAGACTATTTTATCAATGTATGAAACAGGTTTTGATTTCATAAAAAGTAGACTACCAGACGAAAATGAATTTGAATGGGAAAGTTTAAATTACATTGAAATATCTGAAATGAATGATGATGAACGAGCAATTACATTACTCCTTAGTAAAGCAAACAACCTAGATTCATTAGTTCAACGAGAGATTATTTGTGCGCTAAGTTACTTGGTGAAGAATTACACTAACCTTTTAATTAAACCTCTTAATTGGTTTTTCAATAACTTTCATCTGTTCCATCACTCAACTATCGCTTCAATCCTTGAGCTTATATCGATTGAAATCGAGCAGCTTAAACCATTATTGCTAGAGATAAAGCCATCTATTGGAAAACTCATAGGGGTGCAAAATTTGTACATACATAATGTAGTCGAGAGTATTTTTTGCGAGCTAAGTAATGAATAGCAATATCATAAACTTAATCAACAACTCCAAATTCATCAGATATTTAGGTGACTTAGGAATTGATAAGAATGACGTAAATAAAGCAATAATGCAGGATTTTAATGAAGATGAATTTGAGAACTTTGTTAATAGATCCTGCGGTATGCTTTCTCCGAACACCTATATCTATGATTTAGTTTTTAAGCATGTAAATGAATTTTTATATCAACACTATAGGGAATCGGTCATTTCTGAAGGTGACGGAAAAATAGATGTTAAAACAATGATTGCAACATCTAACTCTCTAATTAGTAGACCCAACTTAGTAAAACCGATTGATAAATCAACTGGATTTAGGGCTCCTGACGAATTAGACGACTTTGTTGTCATTGCTAGATTTGAGCGTCAATTTGAAGCTAAGGATTATGGCCGCAACACTAAAGGCAATCACACAGTAGTATGTGAAGGTTGTCTACCTATGAAAATTAAAATGAACCCTCTGAAAATTTTTCCGCATACTCAAGATATTTGGAAAGATGAATACTGTTATGGAACCCCTGCTATCCAAGGGTTTTGTATTAATGACAATAGTTTAGATGCTGCGCAAGTTATTTGGATGAATGGTGAACTGCTGAGTATGTTAG
Source organism: Photobacterium sp. SP02 (assembly GCF_038519165.1). NCBI lineage: Bacteria > Pseudomonadati > Pseudomonadota > Gammaproteobacteria > Vibrionales > Vibrionaceae > Photobacterium > Photobacterium sp. SP02. The sequence continues at coordinate 1,080 of NZ_JASJOJ010000100.1, read as the reverse complement.
GCCTGATTCTAGATTGTTATGATAACGGACTTAGAGCCCTAAATGAAAATGGTGAAGCAGTTTTGATATATCGATGCTGGAGAGAAAGTTTAATCGGAAAAGGGGCTTCCTTTGTTGGCTTAGACTCCAATATTTCAAGGCTAGAAGGTTGTGATTTAATATTAAGAAAAGACTTTTATGGAAAGTTAAAGACCTTTATTCCAAATATTGCTTTCTATACACAAATAATCTAGCTAAATGTTCTTCATTAGTAAATTATCTTATTAAGCCGTTCAGGACCAACCCAAAAGCAAATAGTAAGATTTATCAAGTTACAGTCGAAAAATTCGTCAAAATATTTGAGGGCATAGTTCAACTAGACTTACGACAAAATGGATGAAAACTCTGGAAAGTGGTATACTCAGGGTTAATTTTTTAGGAAAAGCAGTGGTGTTCGCCAGCTTTTCTGGAAAAGACTACCAAGCCGCGTTAAATAAACTTTTCCAGATTTATTTCAGAACTCAGTTGTGTAAGTAAGCCAGTACTATGCGTTGATCCGCAAATTAGCGTTCAGCGTTGAGAGACAAAAGACCAGCGGGATTGCTGGTCTTTTTATTTCCACGTCACTTCAGCGCTGTTACAACATGTCGCGCTGTTTATACTCTTCCGTGTATTCGGGTAAAGATAATGTCGTCACCATGATGCGATATCCTTACCGTAATTAACCGCAACTTTCAGCTTCTTTCGCCACATCAATATACTGGCGTATTATTTTGTCTATCTCTGGCAATTGCTCATCAGTACAACTAAATGCAACTTCATAGATACCATAAATCGGAGTTCTTAAAAATTCTTCCACGCCATACCCATGGGTACACACTGTGTATTGATAAAATGATTCGTACCCCATGTATCGGTATTGTTTGTCTCGAACAAATGGAATGACCTCAGTTGCTACTTTTTTATGAAACCCCGTCATCTTAAACGACAACAAAGCAAAAGCCCCTGCGCCGACAAAGGCGAGGGTGTTCATAGTTCTGTGTCAGCATAAGTCACAGATCCACATATTGATCGACCCTGTTCGGGAAGTGGAGGCTCAAC
>NZ_JASJOJ010000097.1:0-9361 GCF_038519165.1 Photobacterium sp. SP02 | reverse complement strand
GGAAGTACTCAGGCTCACCATCGATGAAGGCGAAACCAGAGCCGTCGGCGTTTTGTTCGTAATACAGGGGCTGAGTCATGAGTAACAAGATGCTTATGAATACCGATTTGTGAATACCGTAATCCTAATAAATCAGGACTTCAAGACACGATTTTCGGGTACTAATCGACTAAACTGGCAAAAAAAGGAGTCTCGATATGTATGCAAATCAACTGCTAGATGCTTACAAAGAAGCTAAAAACTATATCCAAGACAAGCAAATTGCCCATGACTTAGGGATAAGTAAGCAGAAAATTAGCAATATTCGAAGTGGTGTCAGGCAACTTACTGATAGTGAAGCTATTTTCTTGGCTGAAAGTGCAAATATCGATGTTCATGAAGCTCTAATCTTTTTAGCGGCAGACAAAGCCAAAAGTTTCAAAGCCCAACGAATCTGGCAAGACATCACGGCAAAGTTAAAGAGCCAAGGGATTAAGGGCTTAGCCCTTGGTATGACTGGATTTGTAGCCCTCAATCACCCCCAAGTTAAGTACGCATTATGATTAGGTTATGTTAAACGATTTTATTAACACCTAATTTAGTAAGCGCTTATATGAAAGGGGTTACTATGCAACAACTCAGTTTTCGAGTATTGCAATAAGTGACACCATGACAAGAAAAATTACAGAAAACTATATTTTCAGAAGATTCGTATGCGGTTTAAGCAGGGATGAAACCGCAAAACTATGTTTTAAATCTGTGAGGACCGTCACGCGATGGGATAGCGGTCAGACCATACCGCCTGAGTGCAGGCGACTAATGAAACTGTACTCAAACAGGGAGATCACAACTCATGAAGCGTGGAATGGCTGGAGAATATCGAAAGAAGGGCTTATCACCCCAAATGGATGGTGTTTAACACCAGATAGAATCTTAACTGGACATGCGTTACTTGAGATTGGTGCAGAGACTGACAGTAAAAACAATACTCTTATCATTAAAACAGCTAGGCTTCTGAAGGGCTTACCGCATACCAGATAGTAAAACAGCCCCTCTATGGGGCTGATTCAATTTACCACCAATAACCTGGAGATAAACGATCTGGGTTGTCAGGAAGGTCGAGCAGGGTACGCTCATCAACTAAATAACGTCGCTCAAAGTTATGTCGAGGAGCACCAACCGGGGCCAGTCCTTTCAACATCTCAACCGCTTCCTTCATTTCAGGATTCTTAAAAGTGTATCCCTGATTAACGTAATTTTTAATCATTGGCACAACGACTCGATACACCTTCTCTGACTGATTTTTGGTACTGAATTCTCTGTACATGGCGGTGAACAACTGAGAGATAGGCCAAGCGGTTTTAATTTCAGCTAAAATACTCATTTATTCGCAGCCCTCCAAATAACACCTGAAACAACAAATGCAATGCCTAGATCAATAGAAAATGGGAACACAACTTCAGAGAAATACCCTTGATCACTGTACTTAATCGAGGGATAAATCAAGTCGAGCACTGTAACAATCGGCAAACCAAGCGCAATGGCTTTTAACTCACAAGATTTGAAGGGAATAGACCCCCGCCAAATACCAGCTAATGCAGCAACGGTAGTTAAGGTCAAGGCAAATGCGACAAATTTGAGTGCTTTTTCTATATAGTCCCCCACAAAGGCGACTGAAGGCATAACCGATAATGCAACGATTAATGCTACAAATAGAAAGCCTGCATACTTATTGGATTGTAGTTCTCTGCTCACGTAACCTCCTGATAACAAAGACATCCGGAGTCTACCATATCATCAAGCTGCATATTTACTAAAATGCTATGCACAATAACTAAAATTGAACCGATAGCACCCCGTCACAAGTGACAGGCGCTAATTTCGGTTCATTGATACCAGTAGGCCAGTCGATAAATCCCGAAGTACATTATGTTTCAAACATGTAGTAACCATCACAAGATGGGATACGGGACAGGAGATACCGCCAGAGTGTAGACGATTGATGAAGATGTACGGTGGGTGTGATCTTGAATCGATTGATGATGTATGGAGAGGCTGGCGAATCGTGCGCCCCTGGAGGGTGGAGCATGACACCCGAACGTATCATTACTGGGAATGCTTTAATGGAGATAGATGCTGAAGATGACCGTATTAATAAATCGAAAATTATAAAAGCAGCAAGACAACTAAGAAGATTACCTCATTATAAATAATAAAGGCCCCTTATTTACGGGGCCTTTATTACATTGATTCATCACTGCAATAACAATCCTTTAAGATTGACTTCAATAAATAATAATCAATATCACTAGATTTAAAAATGACATTTAAAATTATTACCTTAACCTCATCAAAGTAAGAATCTAATTTTGAACAATCCGTTTTACTGTCAGGTAGCAATTGTAGCCCATGATTGGAATAATTAACTAAGTTTTTTACTTTATGACTAAAATTAACGGATAGCAAAGTGGAGCAAATATAATGCAAATCGATTAAATTAATGGTATCAGTGCTAATTCTAAAATGTGGAGTGAAAGAATCTGTCATTTCAACTTTGTTCTTGCTAATTAACCTATAAACAGTAGGCATGAGTAAAACATAATGCACTGCATTAAAATCAGAGCTATTATATTTAGCTTCAGCAGCAAATCCCTTTAATGTGAGAAAAGTATTTACAAGGAAGTTTAAATCACTATTAAGACTGTTAATGTTAGTTATAGTAACCTTGCGTATACTTGCATCCCCATCCCCATCACCTTTATATACTTTAGATAAGCCTAGAAACTTCATATAGTCATACATATGACATATAAGAGTGAGCAGTGAAATAAATGATTCACGATCATCAACTCCATTATTAATCTCAGAAACCCTACTAACAATTTCATTGTTGTAATGATGCAATTGAACACATAGAAACGTAGGTTCCCAAGTCTGAGATAATCCTTTTGATGTATTGTTTGGGAATAGAGATCTATATGTGTCTAACCTTGAATGGAATCTATAAACACCCTTGCTTTCAATTGAGTCAATTACCATATTAAACTCTTTTAAATGATCAAAATAATCTTTCTTTTTTTGTTCGGAATCCAAAATCTCACGTGTTCTTTTATTAAAGTAAATTGAATATGCAAGTGTTCCAAATGTAAATAATGACCCAAGCCAAACACCGACATCAGACCAACCAAGAGACTTGTCATTTAGTTTAATCCCTGAGAGATTAAACTCCGATAACAATACAGCGAAAAATAGCGCTGCTATCAATGAAATTGTAAATGAAAAAAAACTCATACTTGAAAAATTATTCCTCTCGCTACAAGCAAAGATGACTTTTTTTATTATCACAAAATAGTTAACAAATTGAAACAAAATGTACACTCATAGCATGAACTCAACCAACGACTTTCCCCCCGTATTACTAGACGGGGGGTGCGCTTGCGCTCCCGCAACTTCGTTTTCGGCCCTTGAGATAGTGGCAGGTTATCGGGCAGGAGTCGCTGCGCTCCGGCCTAACAGGATGAAGGGTTTCGAGGAATGCAGTAAGGGGAGCACCGCACAGGTGCGGGCTACGGGCCAGTGAGCAGGGAGTTTACAAAAGGGCGCGGGGATGGCCCTTATATGCCTGTCGGCATCTGGTTAGCTGAAAGCTAAGGCACCTCCCCGCGATGCGGGGCGCCCCTCCTTAGCTTTCATCAAAATGATGTGACGGTTGATAGTGGGCCATCTTGAATCAGGCCGCGACTTTCATTACAGACGACAATAGAATCGAAGTCGTGGTATTCGAGCGAGTAGACACATTTTCCGATAGCGTGAATGTTGTAACCCAGTTTGCGCAGCTCCTTAGAGTTAACCGCGAACTGTTTCATTTCGTCTTTGTAGGCTTCCAGATAAATCACATCAAAGGACAAATCAAGATCAAAGCTCTTATCTGGCCGGAGTGCTATCTGCCGGGCAGCGCCCGTAACATACAGGTCGAAATCTGCCAGAGGGTGTTTGCCGTTGGTGCGTTTCTTCGCTGGCACCTCAGGAACGGGAGTCGGGGAGCCGTCCGGCTGGATGTGTAATTGCTTGACTGGCTCAGGCTGCTCTTTCACACCTGCGGATAGTGGACTTTTAACATTACCAGTAGCAAACATACCCACCACAAACACCAGGCAAATCGCGCCGCCAATAAAAGACCAATGTTGCCAGATGGGTTTGATGTCCGCCGCCGTGGCTTCGGACACTGCACCGTTTGAGGCGGTATGCGATTCGTAAAACGGAAAGTAAGAGGCTTTGTATGTACGCTGGCTGGTATTGACGACTTCACCGCGACAGCCGTCCTGAACCTTGCGGGTATAGGTTTTTTCACTGCCAAGCGCCGTATTCTTTGAGCAGCGGTACTGCAGTTGAACCATGTCACGCACATCTTTGTGTATCTTCCTGTCAGACTGAGTAATCAGCAAAATATCGACACCGTGATGACGGTGAAGGCTGAGAAATTCCAGTACCTCGACCGATGTCCGGCTAATCGGCAACACCAAGTGTGCCTCGTCGACCACAATCAACGGCCCCTGACCGCTTTCATTGCGCCAGTCGTCTTTATAATCCTCTGGCTTAGAGAAAGGGCGGTTAATGTTGCCGTGATCTGACATATCGGTTTCAATAATTTTTATCAGCTCAGTGACGCCGTCACCGAACACAGATTGAAAATGCGCGATATTAAGGGGCAGGTTGGTGATCACCTTACGGCCAGCCTGAACCGCCGGAATGATGTGATAGACCACCGCCTCATAAGACTTGCCGCCACCGGGGCGACCGATAAGCAAGTTAATCATGTCATGACCCCAGACGTGTGAACGGTATCAGCTGCAGTATCAGGCGAATGGTGATGGCCGTGATGATCATAGTAATGGCCTGGGGCAAGCCGAGCTGTCCAAACACCCAACCAATCTCAGTGGGCAACCCCGTCAGATACTGGCTGAGATTAATCGGGGCCAGCAGGTTAGCAATGGAGCCAACCAGCATCTTGGCCCCTGCGAGAATTTGCTCAAACAGCAAGTAAAACAAGTCTTTGAGCATTTCCAGCCCTGAAAGCAACATGCGGTACAGGAACTCAAGCAGCATGTTGAACAAAATCACTATCCAGTCAAACATTCCAACGTACACGTTAACCTCCAAAGACTAAGCGACGACAGAGCAGGGCCGCAGAGAACAAAATACAGGCCCGGATAAAGCTCCAGACCCCATAACCAATGTCAAAACTGAATCGGCCGAAGTTACCGAATCGGCCAAAATCCACCGCGATACCCATATCAGGGGCAGAGCCGCCTGCATCAACCTGAAACTGGTTCAGGAAGTCAAATTGTCCCCCTGAGGTCATATCATTGGTAAAGTCATTGATAATGCCGGTGATCCCTTCGGGATAGCTTGAGGCATAGAAACTGGAGCAGGTTTTCGACTGAATACAGGTGCCGTTCCCGGCATTGGTCAGGTCAGGGTTGCCGAAGTCTGACAGCAAATCGCTGATACCCGTGAGGCTGTCACCAATCCCTTCAAGGTGGGTGTTGCCTTCCTCCTGCAGTCCTTTCATTTCGTCGAGCTTTTCCAGTGAGGCAAAATGCTCTGCATTGCTGGCTATACGATTGGCGACCAGTTCATTTTTAATGTCATTGAGCAGGGTATTCGATTCCGCCGTGTTCTGTGCAACCTGCTCAGTTTTCTCAACGACTTTCTTCACTTCCTTGATGCTGTCGTTACCAGAGCCTAAGTTGTCAAAGTTAGCGTTGAGATCGGCATTCAAATCACTCAGCTTGTTAGACAGGTTTTTCATCTGCTGATACTGGTCATCGAAATAGTCAGATAAATCCCCCTGAATGTTGCTCAACAGCTTGATTTCCTGTTCGGAAAAATTCGCCATGGCCTCCAAGGTGTTATCAGATTTTTTTACCGTGTTGTTGAAGTCATTCATCAGAGCAAGCTGGTCTTCAAGGGTGGCATTGCTGTCTATGGACGTATCCAGCAGTTTGTTCATATCCACATTCAGCTTACCGACATTGGTGTCGATGTTGCGTAGATGTCCCTCAATGGAGTCAGTAGGATCTTCACCGTCACCGGGTTCTTCACCGCTGCCATCACCGGGTTCTTCACCGTCGCCGGGTTTGTCACCATCACCGGGTTTATCGCCACCGCCTGAGTTATTACAGCCGGAATCGGTACAGAAGCCGTCAGCATTTTCCGAAAGATTACATTCAGGGCCGATAACCTCAAATTCAGCGAAACAGTCAAAACCGGCACCGGGCTTGCCACAAAATTTAGAGCCGGATACATACTTAGCCTGGCAGCCGCCGCCTTTGCTGGAGCACCAATAGTTACCGGGGGTAGTGCCATGGTTAACGGATTTCCAACCCACGTCAAAACGTATCCCGAGATAGGCGTTGCAGGGACTGTTGTTATCATCGCCATCGCCGCCGCCGTCATCACCGCCGCCATCATCGCCACCACCGGGAGAGCCGCCGTCATCACCGCCGCCGTCACCGTCACCCGTGCCATCACCTTTTTTGACGGCGTTACAGGTCCCGCTGACACCTTGCAACTGCCTGTCACACATATAGTTAGGATTAATGTCGTACTCTTCTGGATTAAACTGACTGCTGCATTGCTGTTTATAATGATTAATCAAGTTCGAAACATGGGCCGAATCACAGTAGTTCTCAGGCTTATCAAGCGAAAGCGATATCGCCCCCTTTGAATGACCGCCTTTAGCACAGCTAACCCCCGTAGTACCTGCACGGCAACCAGTGAAAAAACTATTCGTAGCAATGGAAGGCTTACCCTCAACACAGGAGGCCACTTCACTAAAGTAGGTATGATCTAAGTATTCACCCGGAGGTGAACACGTTCCGCGTTGCGGGCCATACGCTGGAATCCCGTTACTAAAGTAATACATCACCGCATGGGCCTTAATTGGTAAAAAGGGAAGCAAACCAACCAGAGCAACAAACAGAATTAAAATGAATCTATTCATGGTTCAGCCAAAAAAAAGGGCAGCCGAAGCCGCCCAAAGAGTCAGAACTTTAGCGCCATCCCTGCATAACCGCATACGCTGCGATAGCACCAATGAGTGACCAGAGCGTGAGCGTCAGGTCATGCAGAAGGGGCAGCATTACGCTTTGTTAACGGCGCGTTTCGCCAGCGTGATGCCTTTCATCACCATGGCTACACCCACAATCGCCACACCAATTGCGGTTACTGACGCCGCAACACCACCCATATCAACCGCTGCAAATACATCTGCCATAAGAGATTTCCTTCTAAAGTTTGTTAATTAAACGTTTGGCAATGCCTACCGGATAGGCTGCGAAATAGCAGCTCACCAAGATAGCGGCAAAGCCGAATGAAAACGCCGCACCTACATCCTCGGGCGTTAGTTCAGAGCCAGCCAGATAGCTGTCATAACTGGATTTGCTGATAAGGACATAACCCGCACAATCCGTTATAGGGGTGCGCACGGCATACAAAAAACCTTGCTCATTCAGCTGTACGCATGTGTCTGTCATGATGCCGCCCCGAATTCGTTACGCCTTGGCGTAGTCAACCACAATGTTACGAGAAGGGTTTTCAGGGTCTGCCTCAAGGGTCAGTTTCAACTCGACGGGAAAGGTCAACTGAGCAAACTTGGCCAATAGGGTTAAATCTTCCTTCATTGGGATCCCTTTTTTTTCCAAGCCACACTTTTGCATATCGTGTTCTTCATTAACGAAAGTTTTAGCCGGCACCAAATAATCAACTTGAGCAAAATTATAAGGTCTGGGCGAACCTGACCTTCTTGAGATGCCTTTATTCATAGAAGCGCCCATAGCCAAGACAGTCAAAGTAGACATAACATTTCTCCGTTTAGTTACGCCGTCATTAGGCGTTGATAAATTGCATTACGTTGGGACTGCTGACGCAACGCCAGCAAATCCGCAAGAGGGACTTTCTCAGACGCGTCAGAATCACCCGTGACAGGCGTATTGAGTCGGTCTGGAATGTCGTATTCTTCAAGGTGCGAGGTCAGTTGCTTGACCACCTGCTCAGGACTCAGGTCGAGCACCTTGCGCATGTAATTGACCAGCTTGCCGCACTGGGTGGCACCGTGTTTGACGGCATTCTCGACCGAGGTCATGTAATGACGTTTGTGTGTGGCAATAGCACATTGCTCAGCCTCACAAATGCGGCTGAGGGCAGGGTATGCACCTGCAAAATACTTGTCGGCATCAATCAGGATATCGAACGGGATCACACGGTCTTTTGAGCGCAGTTCCAGCTCCCAGCGTACCCACTCAGGATGCTGGTCTGATTTAAGCTGTTTGCCTTTCTCGTACACGCGCAACATCTTGCCCGCATCACGGCTACCGACATAGAACGAGCGGCCGGACTCAGGGACAAGGCCGTAACGCTTTTTCAAGGACTGGGATGTGCCGGACTGGGTTTGATAATCACAGACTTTGGCCATATGGCCGGATTCAATATAGGTGTACGAACACGGACGGCCACGGGTAATAAAGCAGCCTTCCTTTGCCATTTGACGAGCCAGATTGATACCGAATTCACCGTTGAAACAGTCGTAAGCGACATCGGCGCGGGTAATTTTTGCGCCTGGCAAATCATTGAGCATCTTGTGCACTTCAGGCATGTCCAAAGCGACACAGCCCGTACCGGAAAACGACACATAGCAGCCATGTTGTTTGGCACCCCAAGCACACAGGCCCGCTTGCTGGCCGTTGACCATGATAGAGGCCGATTGCGGATACCCGGAGAAACCGCCAGCCCGTAACGTGAAAGTCCATTCGTTGCCGAACTTGCCGAGGCCATGGTTCAGGCGATTGATAAAGCGGTCGATTTCACCACGGCACAGGCAATCCATAGTGTTCAGTCCGAAGTGATCAAGCAGGTCAGATTTGACCTCATAAAAGCGGCGAGCATCACCGCCAATGACAAAGTCGGTGTTTTTCAGCAGGCGACGCACTTCCGCCGCATAATCAATCTTGCCCGTATCCAGTGCGAAGTTATCGACACGCTTGCCTGACTCAACAAAATCGAAGTGGCGGACGGCCTTGACGGTCGCGCCAGCCTTGGCAAGCTCAAGCACATGGGCCAGCTCGGCAGGCGTCCAAGTGAAGGACAGGAAGTCAATAATCGTTTTCATGTTCGAAGACTCCCATGTCGTAAAGATCCTGCCAGTTAGATTCAGTAACGAGATACAGCTCGTAACCCTGAGGGTAAAATTCCAGACCGATTTGATGTAACTCAGCGGACGAACGGAAGTACTCAGGCTCACCATCGATGAAGGCGAAACCAGAGCCGTCGGCGTTTTGTTCGTAATACAGGGGCTGAGTCATGAGTAACAAGATGCTTATGA